>JAPUES010000231.1 GCA_027492445.1 Sporomusaceae bacterium
AAGAGCACATTTTGGCTTTAATGAACCTGAGATGGTACTTCGTAATTACTATTTAAAACAAGATGTAGAACAACCTATAATTCGTAAGGGTTTGGCGATGAGATATCTTGAAGAAGTATTTGTCGACGGTTATTCGGCTGATGAGTTACAAATTCCTTTGCCTACAGGAATTGTTCGTTCATGGTTTTAAATAAAGTAGCTATTACAGGCGGATCTGGGATGGTTGGACGTCATTTGATCACGGCTCTAGTGAAGAAAGGAATTTCTTGTATAGCAACTTCACGTACTGAACCGGACACCAAAGAGGATTTCTTTTCATGGGAAGCTTGGGATTTACAAGAATGGAAAAGTGTTGATGAACTAAATGTATTATTTGCAGGTGTTTCTGCAATCATGCATATTGGTGCAGCCGTTCCAAATTCTGCCCAAATTCTGTCTCATAAAACAATATTTGATAGTAATGTACGTTCCTGTCTATGTCTAGGGCAATGGGCACTAGAAAGTCGAATTCCCATGATTTTCCTGTCTGGAGCAACTGTTTATGCTAACCCAGATGGTGAGGGAATATGTGAAAATGCAGATAAGGCATACAAGGCAGTTCAAACCTTAGGCGGTTTCTATGGTTTTAGCAAGTTACTGGCTGAAGAAGTATTATTGAATTTAGCAGTAGATGGTCTGCAACTTTGTATATTACGTCCATCGTCCATATACGGATTTGGATTACACAGGGAAAAAATGATCTCGAAATTTATTACCCAAGCTTCGAGAGGTGAAATAATTTCTTTGCAGCAGCCCATTGATGATAAAATTGATTTGATTCATGCGAGTGATGTAGCGGACGCTGCTGTCCAAGCATTAGAGGGGAAAGCACAGGGAATATACAATATCGCCAGTGGAACGTTGGTAACAGTTCTTGAAATTGCACAAACCTGTGTAAAAGTTGTTGGTAACGGAAAAGTGGAAATTAAGGCGGGAATGGCAGATCGTGCGCCAATTTTAAGGTTTGGATTGAACTGTGATGCGGCGCGTGAGTCATTTGGTTTTTTGCCTAAAATAAATCTCTGCGAAGGGATTGCAAGGACTTGGCATGAACTGCAAAAGGAGCGTTGTTAAATGAAGAACTGGAAAGATACAATTGTATTACCTTCTACTCCAATATTGCATGCTATTGAATTTATTGATCGCAGTTCATTAGGGATTGTCTTAGTAATAGATCATGATAATAAACTATTAGGTACGGTTACTGATGGAGATATACGCCGAGGTATTTTGAAGGGATTGAAACTGGACCAATCAGTCGATCTTGTTATGAATTCACATCCGACAGTTGCTAGGTCCAATGAGAGCCGTAGAAATATTTTGCGTCTTATGAAACAAAAGCAACTTTCGCAAATACCAGTTGTCGATGAAAATGGCTATGTAATAAGATTGGAAGTTCTTGCAGAAATCATTAAAACAGAAAAAAAAGAAAACGTGATTGTGTTGATGGCAGGTGGACTTGGTCAACGTTTGTACCCATTAACTAACGATTGTCCGAAACCATTGCTGAGGGTTGGTAGCCGACCTATTTTAGAAACCATTTTAAATAATTTTATCGAGCATGGATTTTACCGTTTTTATATTGCTGTTAATTATAAAGCGACTATGATTGAAGAATATTTTGGTGATGGGTCGAAATGGGATGTTCAAATAAGCTATTTGCGGGAAAGGGATAAACTGGGGACTGCTGGAGCCTTAAGTCTTCTAGAAAAGGAGCAGAAAGAACCTATTATTGTAATGAATGGTGATTTGCTGACTAAAGTAAATTTCAATCATCTCCTTGATTTCCATAATGAACAGATGGGGCACGCCACAATGTGTGTGCGTGAGTATACGTTTCAGGTGCCTTATGGTGTTGTCCAATTAGACAAGCAGCATCTTACTGGGATTGTGGAAAAACCGATTCAAAATTGTTTTGTTAGTGCAGGAATATATGTTCTAGAGCCAGAAGCATTAAGGTTAATTCCCTCAAATGAATATTATGATATGCCTCAATTATATAAGCAAATACTTGATAATGGTTCTAGTGTTACAGTGTTCCCAATCAGAGAATATTGGATTGATATTGGTCGCATAAGTGATTTTGAACGAGCAAATATGGAGTACACGGAGGTATTCGGATGATTGGTGATAGGAAAATATTAGCAGTTATTCCAGCGCGTGGTGGGTCTAAAGGGGTTTTGCGAAAAAATGTACGCATAGTAGCAGGAAAACCTTTGATTGCTTGGACGATTGAAGAAGCAAAAAAGTCATCCTACATTGATAAACTTATTTTATCATCAGAAGATGAAGAGATAATCCATATCGCCAAACATTATGGTTGTGATGTTCCTTTTATCCGACCACAAAACTTGGCATGGGATGATACTCCTGGAATTGATCCAGTGCTACATGCTATTGAATTTTTTCCCGATTATGACTATGTTGTATTGCTGCAGCCAACATCTCCGTTGCGAAGTGTGGAGGATATCGATAATTGTATTGAGCGATGCTTTACTAATAAAGCGTATTCATGCGTATCGGTAGTGGAACCAGATATGAACCCATATTGGATGTACACGTTAAATGATGAAAAAAGAATGGTTCGGTTTCTTGATGTAGGACAAGATATTCAACGGCGGCAGGATTTGCCACATGTATTTGGACCAAATGGCGCTGTATATGTAGCCGAGTCCTATTGGATTCGAAGAAATCAATCTTTTCTAGCCGAGAATGCGATTCCCTATCTTATGCCAAGAGAACGTTCGATTGATATAGATTCAGAAGAAGATTTACTATTTGCACAAAGGATTTTAATGGAGGGGCATTATGGAAAGACAAAGTAGGTCTATTGATTTAGAAACAAAATATGGACTTCCGTCAGAGGTGAAGTTTTGTACTCGTTGCGTAATTTCTAATCAAAGACCCAATTCAGCTGTTGAATATAAGCATACAAAAGAGTCGAAAAAAGAGACAATCCACTTTGATGAGGAAGGCGTATGTGATGCTTGTCGTGCCGTTGAGCAAAAAAATAAAACAATTGATTGGAAGTTGCGCGAAGAAGAGCTAAAAGAACTTTGCGACAAGTATCGAAAACATGATGGATCTTACGATTGTCTTGTACCTGGTTCTGGCGGTAAGGATAGCTTTTATGCTGCACATATGCTTAAATACAAATATAATATGCATCCCCTGACAGTAACATGGGCCCCACATATTTATACAACGTGGGGATGGCACAATTTTCAGGCTTGGTTGCGGGCTGGTTTTGATAATTTTTTATGTACGCCGAACCCAAGAACCCATAGGTTATTAACAAGGCGTGCTGTCGAGAACATACTTCACCCCGTCCAGGCATTTATGTTTGGGCAAAAAGCATTAGCGCCTAAGATGGCTTTACTTCATGATATAGATTTGGTATTTTATGGCGAGAATGAAGCTGAGTATGGCAATCCCATTTCAGATAATACTTCAGCGAAAAGAGATTGGAAATATTTCACAGCGGAAGACAAAAATCAAACATACCTTGGTGGCGTTTCATTTGAATCCCTCGAAAAGGATTTTGGTGTTGAAGCAGTAGAGTTGAAACCATACTTGCCAGCAAACCCCGATGAGATTGAACAGAAAAAAGTAGAAGTACATTATCTTGGTTATTACTTAAAGTGGCATCCACAAGAATGTTATTATTATGCAGTTGAAAATGGTGGTTTTCAGCCTGCACCAGAACGGACTCCTGGAACGTATAGTAAGTACAATAGTATTGATGATAAAATTGACGATTTTCATTATTATACAACATTTGTTAAATTTGGTATTGGACGTGCTACTTATGATGCCGCGCAAGAGATTCGTAATGAAGAGATTACGAGGGATGAAGGTGTTGCTCTGGTAAAGAAATTCGATGGTGAGTTTCCAGAACGATTTTCCGACGAAATTTTTCAGTATTTAAGTATTAATGAGAAAGAATTCCCTGTTGCTCATCAGATGTTCGAACAACCGATTATGGATCGGGAATACTTTATGAGCCTTGCTGATAATTTTAGGTCTCCGCATTTATGGGTGAAGGAAAATGGAAATTGGAAATTAAGACATACAGTATTTGAAAAGTGATGTGACGACTAGAAATGAAAAATATTCGCTTAATAGCTAGACTGGATATTAAAGGCGAGAACCTAGTAAAAGGTATACAACTGGAAGGTCTAAGAAAACTTGGTGATCCTAATGACTTTTGTCAAAAGTATTATGCCCAAGGTATTGATGAAATTGTTTATATTGATATTGTTGCTAGTTTATACGAACGAAATAGTCTTGTGGATATTGTAAAGCAAACGACTCAAAATATATTTATTCCTATCACTGTGGGCGGCGGAATTCGGTCAGTTGAAAATGTAACTGAGATTCTTCGAGCTGGCGCAGATAAGGTTGCTGTAAATACAGCAGCAATTAAACGCCCAGAGATTATCACTGAAATATCGCAAAAATTTGGATCTCAATGTATGGTTTTATCGATTCAGGCAAAAAAAATAGGCGAAGGAAAATGGGAAGTTTATTACGATAACGGTCGCGAAAAAACTGGAATTGATGTTGTAGAGTGGGCAAAAATTGGTTGCCAGCTTGGAGCAGGAGAGATTTTTCTTACATCTGTGGACCAGGAGGGTACAACTAAAGGATTTGATATTGAGCTTGTCAAAGCCGTTTCGACAGCGGTGCCAATTCCTGTTATTGCTTGTGGTGGGATGGGAAAAGCGGATGATATTATCGATGTTGTGCAAGATGGTTATGCTGACGCTGTGGCGATGGGACATGTCCTTCATTATGGAAAAATGTCGGTAGCAGATATTCGTACCCATGCTATTAATAAGAATGTTAACGTTAGGAGATATGACAAGTGTCTAAAGTCACAGTAATAGATTATGGAATTGGTAATATTCTTAGTGTACGCCGGGCTTTTGAATATTGGGGAGCAGAAGTGGTCGTTACTGATTCCCCACAATTGATTGAAAACGCAGAGCATTTAGTTTTGCCTGGAGTGGGTGCTTTTGCAGATGGTATGTCTGGGCTACGTGACCGAGGCCTTGTGGGACCTATTCAAAATTTTGCGGCAAAGAATCGTCCTTTTTTAGGAATTTGTCTAGGAATGCAGATGATGTTAGAATTTGGTGAAGAGTTCGGGAGGCATGAGGGACTTGGTCTAATACCAGGTATAGTGACCAAGATTCCTAATACGGGAATAGATGGGGCAGTTCATAAAATTCCCCATATTGGCTGGAATCAACTTTCAATTCCTTCTATAGATATAGAGTGGAGCAAGACTATTTTAAATGGGATTGAGCCAGAAAGTTCTGCATATTTCGTACATTCGTTTACTGCTGTACCAGAAAATAAGGAAAATCGTCTAGCTGATTGCTATTATAATGGAAGAGTTATTTCGGCGGCGATTAGGTCCGGTAATTTGTATGGATGTCAATTTCATCCAGAGAAAAGTGGACAAGTCGGTTTAAATATTATTAGAAATTTCTTTAAGTGCGTAGGATAATGCATAGTGAGGTGAGGTAGCTTTGGCAGAAGATAAAGTGGCAACGAATAGAAAAATTATAAAACAGTCGGCATTTCAGCAATTACGGGAAGAGTTCCGTACTCAAGAGATGAAGATAGCTCACTGCCATGGGGTGTTTGACTTATTACATCCTGGTCATATTGCATATTTAGAGGAGGCTAAGTCATTAGCAGATGTACTAGTTGTGTCAATTACAGCTGCGCCCTATGTGAATCGAGGTCCAGGTAGACCGTTTTTTTCTGACGAATTGCGAATGCAATCATTGGCAGCATTATCATGTGTTGACTATGTGTTGCTAGTAGAAGCAACTACGGCAATCGAGATTATTGAAATTGTACAGCCAGAGTATTATGTAAAAGGTCAAGAGTATGCTGTTGCTTCTGATGATGTGACTGGTAATATTGTACCAGAAGTGGCGCAGGTGCGTTTGCATGGTGGTGATGTTTACTTTACAAGTGGCGTTGTTTTTAGTTCAACCAAATTGATCAATAACAATTTTCCGGTTTTTCCTCCAGGAGTAAAGGACTTTATCCAGACTTTTGCTAGTCAGTATTCTTTTGACGATATTCGAAAAACCGTTGATTCTCTAGAAAATCTTAAGGTGTTAGTTATTGGTGATGTGATTATTGATGAGTATATATTTTGTACAGTACAAGGGCTAATGTCTAAGGATCGGGGATTGTCGACTCACTATAATCATGAAGAACGGTATCTCGGCGGAACTCTTGCCATTGCTAGACATTTAGCTAATTTTTCTAAGAATGTAACAGTAAGTGGTATTCTTGGCACAGAATCAAAGACAATTCATAACCAGATTCTAAATGATCTGGGGCGTACAGTGCATATAGATTTACAATTAGATGAAAACTTTCGTACCGTTGTTAAGAGGCGATTTGTTGAGCGGCATGGTGTACGTAATGAATATGGTAAACTTTTATCGATTAATTACCTTCCAGATGATTGTCAGGAAACGGTGATTGATAGAAAGAATTTTAATCAGAAGTTAAAAAATGAAATTAGTGAATATGATTTAGTACTTGTAGCTGACTATGGACATGGAATGATTGATTGTACAACAATGGAAATTATACAAGAAAATGCTAAGTTTTTGGCGCTGAATTGCCAGACTAATTCATCGAATTACGGGATGAACTTGATTAGTAAATATCGTCGTGCCAATATATTTACTTTAGATGAACGAGAATTACAGTTAGTTTGTGGCAGTCGCATTGGTGAACCAGGGGTGCTATTATCACAGCTAATGACACACTTTAAAGACAGTACTGGGTGGGTAACATTAGGATCATTAGGGTCAATTTGTATCGATCATAATCAGGTTGTAAGTCGTACTCCAGCTCTGACGTTGACTGTTCAAGATACGGTGGGAGCGGGGGATGCTTTCTTTTCTTTGATTAGTTTATGTGCACGTGCAGGTGCATCAGCAGAAGTATCTTCTTTTATTGCGA
>JAPUES010000232.1:0-1099 GCA_027492445.1 Sporomusaceae bacterium
CGACTGCGCTGAGCGGGAAAGAGAGATAATATGAACGAATTTGGAAAAAGTGATAGTAAAACAACGGAGTTTGCACCCTTTTCGGTTCGCGTTAGTGATGATGTCAAGGCTAGGCTAAAGCAGCTGCAAGAAGAAAGTGGCTCTACGCAGCCTGACTTTTATCGTTCCTTAGTGGCTTTATATATACAACATAAAGGGCTTCGGGAGATAAAAACACAAGAAGAAGAAGATATCGAAAATGCGTTATCGGTTATATCCCATAGTACGCTTTCCTTAATTAATCGTTTTGATGACAATAAGAAGGCTCAAAAAATAGCAAATGAACGCTATGCTGCTGATTTAGACGATCTTAACAGAAAGGTTGAAGACCTGAATCAGTGTAATGCTTCTTTATCAGAAGAATTTGAGAGTGTGACGGCTGAAAATGAACAATTAAGAAAACAACTAGAAAGTATGAAGGATGACACGCGGGTCAAGATTGAGAAGATTAACAGCGAGGTAGCTAAGGAAGTAGAAATGGTAAAAAATGCTATGAATAAAAAGCTTAGTAATCTGCAAGCTGTTGCTGATACTATTAATGAAATTAAAGAACAGGCTAAATTAGCAAAAGAAGCTTTACATAAAGCGGAAGAAGAACGTGATAAGCATATTAATATAGTAAATCAAGAAAAAGCTAAAATAATCTCATTGGAAACTGTTATAGCTGAAATGCAACTGCGACTAAAAACTAATCATAATGATATTAGCCGTTTGCAATCAGAAATTGAAAAAATAAAAGAAACCTCCTCCTCTCTCTCCTCCCAATTATCTTGTGAAATCATTGCCAAAAACAGAGCTGAGGCAAAATTAGAAATCCTAGAACCTCAAATTAACGTACTAAATCAAGAAAATGCCTCTCTTCGAAGTAATTACATAGAATTAGAACGTATTAAAAATATAGGTATTACAAAGTAATACCTATATTTTTATAAATAACTTGTATTTTATGAATGTCAATAGGTTCTTGTTTAATACTTTTAAAATAATTAATTGATTGTTTTTATTATAGCTTCGCTTGTACAAGCGAAGATCCTATTGTTCTTGAATGAATAATGCCAAT
>JAPUES010000232.1:1109-6981 GCA_027492445.1 Sporomusaceae bacterium
AATTAAGATTGATTTTTTGAAAAAGTAATTTTAATTACAATTCGTCATAGTGAGTCTGTTGAAAAAATTGTTATATTGTATTATAATAAAGAAAATGTTAATTTCCGATAATAGAAAGTTATCGGAAGATAATGGGTTGTATGGGGGAGTAGGATTATGAATGATATTGTAATTAAAAAAGAGCGTGAAATAGAAAATACCGATGAAAAGGCAAAAAAATATATATTGCATTCAAAAGCGGATAATACTATTAAATCATATAAATCTGACTGGAATGATTTTGTGGATTTTTGTCAAGAACGAGATGTTGCGTTTTTAACAGCGGATGTAACTACTGTGATTAATTATGTAGCGGATATGGCAGAAACTAAAAAAGTATCAACCATTGTTAGGCGTTTAAGTTCGATTAGTCAGGCGCACCAAGCTGCTGATTGTGGAAGTCCTACCTTTTCTTTTGCTGTTAAGGCTGTGATAAAAGGCATAAAAAAGACAAAAGGTACAATTCCTAACAAAAAGAAGGCTGCTATCATTGAAGATATTCGAATGATGGTCAATACATTAGGTGGAAAGTTGACGGATATTAGAGATCGAGCTTTGATTTTGATTGGTTTCGCGGGAGCATTTCGTCGTTCAGAGTTAGTGGCAATTGTTATTGATGATCTTGAGTTTACTCGCGATGGTCTTGTTATAATGCTAAAACACAGTAAAACTGATCAAGAAGGTCAAGGTTATAGGAAAGGTATTCCTTATGGTAGTAATCCTGATACTTGTCCAGTGCGAGCTTTGCAAGCTTGGCTTGAGGTGTCAAAAATTTCAGAAGGAGCAATATTTCGTGGTATAAATCAATATCAGCAGATACGCCCCAAAGGGCTTAGTGATAAGGCTGTTGCTTTAATTGTAAAAAAACTAGCAAAGGCAGCTGGACTGGATGAACGAAAATATTCTGGTCATAGTTTGCGCTCGGGTTTAATAACCACTGCTGCGAACAAAGGTGTAGATGAAAGAAGCATAATGAAACAATCTGGGCATAAAAGTCTAACGGTTATGCGTGGCTACATACAGGATGCCACTCTATTTAAAAATAATGCCGCAACAGATGTAGGTTTGTAAGAAATAAAATAAATTGTAAAAGGGTGATTTCTTTCTTGTGTAAAAATCAATATGCACTTGCTAAAGAAAAACGTGCAGAAAAATATAAGAAAAAACGTAATGATAATGGTTATTTTGTTTATAAATTTATTGACGATAATAATCAAATAATATATATAGGTAAAACCATACGATTGCCAGCTAGAATGGTGCAGCATTTTAAAACAGATAGTCATTTAACGAATGAGTGTTATGATAATGTGAAGTGCATTTTTTATTGTTCCCTTAAAACAAAAGCAGAGATGGATATATATGAAATTTATTTAATTGATAAGTATCGTCCGCGATATAATGAAAAATCAGTTAATCAACAAGATGAATTTTCTAGTATTGTTTTACCTAAGTTAGTTTGGAAGGAATACCATGATGAAAAACTAGATTTAAAAGAAAAACGTACTATACCTGATAAAAGAACAGCAGTAGTGATTGAAGATATTCGAGCTATGGTTAATACTTTAGGAGGTAGTTTGATTGATATTAGAGATCGAGCTTTGATATTAATTGGTTTTGCAGGAGCTATTCGCCGTTTGGAGTTAGTGGCTATTATGATGGATGATATTGAATTTAATAGTGATGGTCTAACTATTACTATGCAAAACGGCCAAACTGACCAGGAAGGTCAAGGATATAAAAAAAGTATTCCCTATGGCGGTCATGCAGATACTTGTCCTGTTCGTTCCCTGCAAGGCTGGTTGCAAACGGCAAACATAACATCGGGTCCCCTCTTTCGGGGTATTAATCGTCATGGTCAAATTGGAACGACGGCACTAAGTGATCAATCGGTTGCGCTAATTGTTAAGAAACTAGCAAAGGCAGCTGGACTGGATGAACGAAAATATTCTGGCCATAGTTTGCGCTCGGGATCAATAACAACGGCTGCCATGAACAATCTGGGCATAAAAGTCTAACGGTTATGCGTGGTTATATACAGAAGATGTTGGCTTATAAAAGAACGAATGTTTGCTATTTTTAGTAATAGTTGTTATAATAAATATAATTGTAAAATATAAACAACTATTATTTGATTAGGAGGCCATGTTATGAATGAAGAGATTTTACTAACCAGTAGGCAAAAAGAAATTTTAGCTTATATTAAGGATACATTGCGTGCGAAAGGATACCCCCCATCTGTACGGGAAATTGGCTTTGCTGTAGGATTGCGCTCAAGCTCCACAGTGCATAGTCATTTAACTAAATTAGAAGAAATGGGACTACTAAGGCGTGATCCTACTAAGCCTAGGGCTCTTGAAGTACTTGGAGAAACTTCCTGGCGGCAGGAACACTTTTTATCGATACCCTTGGTAGGTCGTGTTACAGCAGGTGCCCCTATCTTAGCCCTTGAAAATATAGAGGAAACCTACCCTTTACCTACATCATTAATTGGAACGGATGAAAATGTCTTTATGCTTACAGTCCAGGGTGATAGTATGATTAATGCAGGAATTTTAAATGGAGATTATGTTTTGGTGCGCAAACAAAAAAGTGCCAATAATAATGATATTGTAGTTGCGCTTATTGATCAAGAAGAAGCAACGGTAAAACGTTTCTTTAAAGAAAAAGATCGTATTCGCTTGCAGCCAGAGAATGATTACATGTCCCCTATTTATTCACGGGATGTTTCCATTCTTGGTAAGGTAATTGGTATATTTCGAATGTTATAATGCAGATTCCGTAAGAAAAAAAGCCAGCATTTTTTTGCTGGCTTTTTAGATTTATTTTGATCTTTGGGGATTAGTACCAATACGTATCACCCTATCTTCGGCTCTAAACTCATCAGCAGAAAGTACTTCACGACTGATTTCCTGTCCGTTAGTAAGTTTAACACGAGAGGTAGTAACCTCAAATCCCGTTCGTCCCTCTGATTCGACAATTTCTCTTCCTACTGGCAGAGAAGAATCTTGCTTAATAATGGTTCGATAACCAATTGTTTTAGGGGCAGTTTCAATATGAATCTCTGGTAGATTTGGAATTTTCTTTCCATAAATAGATACTGTCAGTTGATCGTTGAAAACCTCACTGGTAATATAAATATTATGAGCGGAAACATTTTTAAATTTAAAATCAAGAAGGTTATCTGCGACAGCAGCATCTTGGCCTAATGGAACATAGCTCGGTGGTTGAAAGTGAGAGGTCCGTTCTTCTATGCTCATATCTGCTAATAAAGTAGCATTGTATAAGGTAGTGCTTACTTGGCATACCCCGCCTCCCCAATCGAGAAGTAACTTGCCATCTACTAACACCGGTGCTTCTTTGTATCCAAATTCGGGTAATCTAAGACCGACTGCTTGATTAAAAGAAAAAATTTCACCTGGATGTACTAAGGTATTGTTAATTTTTTTTGCGGCAATTGCAACATTTTGATAACGATTTTTATTATTTGGATCAAATTGTGTAGAGTATGTTGCAAGTAAGCTATCGATAGCGGCAAGATCACTAGCAAGAATACTAGGAGGAAGTTCCTTTACTGTTAGTTCACTTGTGAAGAGTATTGCAGTATCTAATACAGTAGTCAGGTTAGCTACAGATGCTTTGATATCGACCTCTTGTCCCCAAACTTCAGGAACGACCTGAAGAAGATTTTCATGGTCATATAAACGGGCATTTTGAGGGCTGCGGTCAATTACAGTAGCCATTTTAGCTAACAGGGTATATAATTTATCAGAATTATAGTTTTTTGTAAAAGGAATCGTATATCCACCATTAACTGCTAAATAACGTTCCTGCAATATTTTTATTATATTACCGCTACGACCAATCGTATAAGCCTGCGTAGCCAGAGCATCGGCATCAATGGAAAGGTCAATCTCTTGTGGCGTTATTGTACGAGTTTGATTCTTATATGTTACCGTAATACTTGACGTGGCCACACGATTATTGTACGACGTAAGAAGGACATTTTTTGCTTCAGGAATAGATAAACCACCTACAGGAATGTTGCCAATTGTAACACCGTTATAGATTGTGTCTGTAACGATAAAGGCAGCATTTGTAGCTAGTAAGCTGGCTAAACTAAAAAATAAAATAATACCAAAGAAAAATACTAGATTTACTGTACGTCTTGTTGCTGCAATTTGCAAAGTCGCGCACCCTTCCAATTTGTTAATTTATAAAGAAATATCTTATTGAGAATAAATCCCCGCTAGCAGCGGGGATTTACTTATTGAATATTCATGGAGAGTTCAACGAACTTACCTGCTAATTTAGCTTTTTGTAAAACTTCTTCATTGATTTCTCCGCCTTGTTCTACAATCACGACCCCATTATCCGTTTCAATTCGACGGCTAGCTTGTTTTCCAAGTAAATATTTACGTTGCTTTTCATCGAATTTTCTAGCAGAATCATCATTGGCATTTTCTTTTGCCGGTTTCGTTGTAACAGCAGCTGGAACTTCTTCAGGAACTGTTATTTCAGGCACAGGTACTTCCGCTATCGCTGGTGTAGCTACAGGCTCAGGTATTGTCTCAATGATTGGTGTAGTTTCCGGTGTGGATTCTACAGTTATAGGATTGGTAGCAAGAGACAAGGTTGGAGTTGCTGCAGTACTTATTTCTGTGTTATCTCCAATGATTAAGACTTTCTTACCAAAGGTAAGAATCTTTTCTGCTGGAATAGTAATAACTTGACCATTTGGTTCTTCCACTTCACAATCAGCAATTTTACCAGACATTTCAATAAAGATTTCTTTAACGGTACCTTGGAAATCGCCAGCTTTCGTTAATACTTTCGTTCCAATAATAGCAATCTCAGCAATCAATAATTGTAGTAAATCAGGTGAACTATCTACAGTTAACATATCATTATTGCTTATAATGGTTAATGCAGACTCCCCTATACCAGAAATTTTGGAAAAAGGTAATAATTTTGGATACCATGTTCCAGCATCAATTACTAGAGCAGCTACAGTTCCTTCTGTAGGGTTAATAATAAGTTTGGTTACAGTACCAATTTCAGTACCCTCGCTAATATCAATAACTGGCAATCCGATAATGTCCACACTTTTTTTCATGAATAAGCCTCCTAAATAATGTTAAGTACTATGATTGACTACGCCATTCAGAAAATTCTTCATCTATTTCCTTACATACCTTCTCAGGTATGCGATTAAATGGCATGAATTCTAAAGAATTCTTAATCAAAATATTTTTAACAATACGCAAGTAAGCAATATTGTTAATAAATTCTTGTTCTAGTGCACTATTTTGCATAACTCCTGGTAACAATCGACCCTCGGTAAAAACGGTAATCGATTCATTGTAAGAACCAAGGTTTTTTAAGATAGCACCTATTTCCATGACTAAGAAGGGAGCTGCTTCACTATCTGGATACAAAAGCAATGCTTGGCGGAAACTAGTAAGAGCTTGTACAAATTCACGACGCTCTTTTTGTTCAAAAGCAAAATCCATTAAGTCGTCTAAGTCATTAGAGATGGGTTCGGATAAATTTTCTTCATTTACATTCATAAGGCCGCTCAAAACCTCAACTTTTTCTTCAAATTCCGTAGTGTCTTTGGAGATTACTTCTTCCTCAAGAGCTTCTACAATTACTTCAGGAATTACTTCTTCCTCAAGAGTTTCTACAATTACCTCAGGAATTACTTCTTCTTCAAGAGTTTCTACAATTACCTCAGGAATTACTTCTTCCTCAAGAGCTTCTACAATTACCTCAGGAATTACTTCTTCCTCAAGAGCTTCTACAATTACTTCAGGAATTACTTCTTCCTCAA
>JAPUES010000233.1 GCA_027492445.1 Sporomusaceae bacterium
CCACTGTTGCAGTTGCTACTAGGTGAAATTACAGCTTTCCTTGGCGAAGAAAAACTAAGTTATTTTTGGCAAGGCAATGTGAAAAAAGTTGGTGCCAAGGCAGTAGCAGATCATTTTTTTGCTTATTTGAAGAAAAAAATAGCAGCGGGACAACTCCAGCCACTTACCAATGTGTATGATGCAATAAATAGGCAAAAAGACAGTGTAAAAGAGGTAACTAGTCTCCTTATTGCATTGAGCAATAAAAATTTGCACGCCATCCTAGAAGGAAAGATAAAAGATACGGTCGCCGCCAACCTTGCGAAGCTACCAGATGCGGAAATACAAGCTATTGTTGAAAATATTATGGGCAAAGAACTACAACCAATTAATTTATTTGGCGCTATTTTAGGATCTATTACGGGACTACTCTTGTATTTTGCCCAAAGTGCTTCGCCAGTCCCCATGGACGCAGGAACTGAACTCCTAGTTTCAGTAGCGGCCTATGGTTTTATTGGCTATATTACCAATGTCATAGCCTTACAGATGATTTTTAAACCATACTATAAAAAAGTAGTTATGGGTATAAACATACCCTTTACGCCTGGAGTTGTGGCGAAACAAAAACCTCGCTTTGCTGCATCCATGGGGGAATTTGTGGAAGAAAGTTTACTTGATGGGGGTAAATTACAGCAACTTTTTAAAGAAAATCGTAGTAGCATCGAGGAAAAATTCCAGAAAAACCTGTCTGTTGAAAATTATAAAGCGGCCGAAACCTTATTACTAGCGAATAAAGAGTTTATTACTGATAAGCTTTTGGGATTCATTCTGCGCCTTGGGGACAAAAAGAAAGGCATACTTTTTTCACCGATGATAGAAGTGTTCGCAGCAATCCATTCTTCAAAACTTTTTTATGGAGAATTAGAAGGCTTACTTTTAGATAAAGGGCATACCTACCTGCAAAATGCAGAGAAGTTACTAAGTAAAGAGCTGCAAGAAGTATTACAATCCAATGAGAAGCTAGAGTCTTTAGTACCAGAAGTTTTGCAAGGGGTAATATATGATTTTATAGACCGTTTCTTAAGGGGAGAAGTAACAGAACTCATTGCCAAAGTAGAAAATGATGCTACGCTTGTAGAAATCATAGCAGAAGGCGAGAAAAACTTTGCTGCTTTTATTCCTACGACACTAGAGGAACAGTTAACAAGGGAACAAAAAAACGCCATTAAAGATACAATTACCACTTATTTTGTACAAAAAATCCAATCTCCAGTCATGTGCCAAAGGTTACTAAGTTGGCTTGATGAAAAAATAGCAGGGCAAGTGACACCAGACAAACAGCTAGGGCAGTTATTTGGTGGCAAATTGATTGCTGTTTTCCAGGAAAATGTAGAATTTATTATGGCCCGCGTTGTTGGCAATGTGCAAACAACAGTGGAAAAACAGCGTGATGGTATAAAAAAAGAGATATATGCAACCTTTCGTAAAAAGGCAAACCTTATTACTAGGCTAGCCGATCATGTCCTAGATATTGAAAGTAGTATCTATCAAGTTGTGGATCATTTTATCGATGAAAAATTGCCAAATTATACAAAGGCTAAGGAAGATGAATTTAGAAAGATTCTGATAGAAATTATTCAAGGGAAAGTAGCAAGGAGCAAGGTTAGTGAGCTTGGTATGACAATGGATGGGAAGGGACTTCAAAACGTAATCGCTAAGCTAATGGCGAGCAAACATACTAAGAGTGGTGTAAAGAAAGTAGTAGAGTTATTGCTAGATTCTTTCTATACAGTACCTATCAAGAAAATATTACATAGCCTTTCCTTACAGAGTCTTTCTCAGACATATAAAGTATTTGCAACGGAAATCGGAGAAGTTCGCTTGGCATTAACCGCTCAAATGGTGGACAAGGAAGCTGTTATCCTACAGGAAATAGGCAACTTCATTAAAAAAGTATTTAAACGGAAGGTTTTACCGTTACAGGTTCATGAGCTAACAAGTGAAATTTCCCATGTAGACATTGAAAAAATTATAAAAAACATCCTAGCAGTAATGGCTGAAAGTAAGGTCGTAACAGCTCAATTAGAAGACTACAGTAAAGCTATAAGTGAAAAAATTAAAGCTACTCCATTACATCAATTGCTAGATTTCTCCGTAGTGAAAGAAGATAGCGACCTACTTTTTAGGAAAAGCATTCAGGAAGAAGAAGGAAGAAGAACAATAGAATTAGCCCTTCAAGCAATTATTAATCCCATAGTAGAGAATTGTAATGGGATTCTTGCACCGGATACGAAAGAATTTATCGCTCAGATCATCATTGCAAGTATTCTTGACTCTCTAGAAGAACATTTACTAGAGGTTATGAATGCTGTCAATGTAAAAGAAGTTACAACCAGAGAAATCAATACTATGGAGCCTAAGGAAATAGAGGACTTATTTCACTCTTTTGCCCGACCATATTTTAAAAAAATCGAGAAATATGGTTGGTTTGGTGGTGCCTTTGCCTTAGTGGCAGGTATGATAGAAAAAATATGGGGAATCATTGGAAAATAAAATAAATGCATTTGGTTTATTTACATAATCCGCAAAATTTCTATATAACTTTAGTGAAAGCATTGACTAGTGGAAGAATATTCTCTAATATAGAAATTAGGACATAAATGTATAAGGGGTAATAGAATGCAGCGAATTTCCGTAGCTAATTTACAACCAGGAATGGTAACCGCGTACAATGTTTTTAATTCCGATGGCAGTGTTTTAATTAAAGCGGATATTCCCTTAACGAATCTTTATGTTAAAAGATTAAAGCAATTTGGGTTAGGGTCAATTTACATAAAAAATCCTTTATTAGAGGGAATGGAAATACCTGAAATTGTTAAGGAAGATACCAAGAAAAAAGCGATACAAGTGGTACAGCATGCTTTTAAGCATTTTATAGAGCAGCGTGAAGTAGATATTGAGCCTTTCAAATTAATAGCAAACTCCTTGGCCGATGAGGTTATTTTAAATCGTGAATCCATGATTCACTTGGCAGATACCAGAACCTTTGATGAGTATTTATATGGACATTCTGTGAATGTTTGTTTGCTGGCATTACTAACAGGTTTATTACTGGATTATAATGTTACAAAACTGCGTGAAATGGCCCTTGGCGTATTGCTGCACGACCTTGGACAAACATTGGTACCTAATGAGATTGTAAGTAAACCAGGAAAACTGACTAGCGACGAAATGAATGTTATCCGTCAGCATACGGAGTTTGGCTTTGAGGCGTTACGTAAGGTACGAGAGTTGTCGACTCCTGCTGCCCATGTTGCCTTTCAACACCATGAAAATTTTGATGGTTCTGGCTACCCCAGAGGGTTAAAAGGCACGGATATTCATGAGTATTCTCGTATTACATCCATTGCGAATATGTACGATGCTCTTATTTCTGATAGACCTTATCGCAAAGCATTCTTACCACATGAAGCCTATGAAATCCTAATGACTTTAGGTCACAAATACTTTGATCCTAAAATATTAGATATTTTTCTAGCAAATGTAGCCATTTATCCGATTGGCAGCGTAGTAAAGCTAAGTACAGGAGCAACAGGAGTGGTTACCAATGTTATTAGAAGAATGCAAACGAGACCAATTGTCAAAATCATTTGCGATGAAAAAGGGCAGGTAGTCCCTAGGCAAGAAGAAATTGATTTAACACAAAACAATACAATCTTTATAAATAAACTATTAAATGAACAAGATGTGATTGCCTTAACCATGTCTTCTTTAGGTAAGAGTACTACATAAAGATTATAAAGAAGCCCTGCTGGATAAAGGCCGTAGGGGAATAAGGGGTTCTATGGATCTTTTCGATTACCAAGTCAATCAAACAATGGAAAATAAACCTCTTGCGGAGAGGATGAGGCCGAGGACCTTAGACGAATTTATTGGACAAGAACATTTGCTAGGCAAAGGCAGGTTACTTTGGAATTTGATTCAATCGGATCAAATTCAATCTATGATTCTCCAAGGGCCGCCAGCAACGGGTAAAACTAGCTTAGCCTCTATCATCAGCACCATTACCAGCGCTGACTTTGTGAAATTAAATGCCGTTTCTTTATCCATAGGGGATTTGCGGTCGGTTATGGAAAAAGCAAAGGACAGTTTGAAGTTTTACAGAAAGCAAACCATTGTCTTTTTAGATGAAATTCATGCCTTAAAATCAAATACCCAAATGTCACTGCTGCAAGCAGTGGAAAATGGTACTTTTATTTTAATTGGGGCAACGACGGAAAGCATAACCCATGATATTATTCCGCCCCTTGTCTCCCGCTGTAAAGTCTATAACTTATATCCGCTGACAAGTAACGAAGTGAAAAAACTAGTACTAGCTGCATTAGGTGATAAAGAAAGAGGATTAGGAAATAAGAACCTAGAGATTGCCCTAAGTGCTCTTGATTATTTAGCTGATGTTTGCAATGGCGATGTGCGCAGTGCTTTAAATGCCCTAGAAGTTGCAGCATATTCTGTGAAAAGTGATGGAATCATTGAACTGGATACGGTAGAGCAAGCTTTTCAGTTTAGGCTCAATGGTATATCGACAACAGATTTTTACGATCTTACATCTGCCTTGATCAAATCAATGCGAGGAAGTCATACGGATGCTGCAATTTATTGGTTAGCCCGCATGCTAGATTCAGGGGTAGATCCAATTTTCATAGCAAGGAGAGTTGTCATTCAAGCGGCTGAAGACGTTGGTCTTGCAAATCCTCAAGCCTTGCAAGTGGCAATTGCAGCCAAGCAAGCTGTTGAATTTATTGGAATGCCAGAGGCGCGTATCCCTTTAGCAGAAGCAGTTATATTCCTTTCAGAAAGTCCAAAATCAAATTCTGCATATAAAGCCATTAATAGTGCACTGCAAGCAGTAAAAAATAATAGAAATTATCCAGTTCCAAACCAACTAAAAAATAGTTCAGGACTTTATGTTAATCCAATCGATTATCCTCATGCTAAGCTAGATTATTTACCAAAGGAGTTAAAAGAATACCAGTTTTATACACCACAAAATTCTGGTATTGAAGCAAGGATATTCGCAAAGCGCAATTCTACCGACAAGTAGTACTACAGTTATAAATATCATAAGGTTTGTACTTGAAGCTTACTGTTACCATGAGGTAATTGTAAGCTTTAATTTATAGTAAGATGTGTATAATTATTTGACTAGAAGGACATATTGTTAGAGTTGATGCTTTACTATCTTACTAGGAGGATTACTTTATGCAGGCTTTTTTAGGGCTTGATGTTGGTTCTGTGAGTACCAATGTTGCAGTACTTAATATGCAAGATGAAGTTGTTACTAATTTATATATACGAACTCAGGGGAGGCCCATTGATGCCGTACAAAAAGGGCTGAAACAGATTAAAGATTGCAATCCAGAATTGACAATAAAAGGGGTAGGAGCTACAGGGAGCGGCAGACAATTAGCAGGACTCGTGGTAGGTGCTGATGCGATTAAAAATGAAATTACAGCCCACGCTGTAGCTGCTATGCATATTGTTCCTGATGTACAGACGGTCATTGAGATTGGTGGACAAGATTCTAAAATGATTATTATTCGTAATGGAATCGTCACAGATTTTGCTATGAATACAGTGTGTGCGGCAGGAACAGGTTCCTTCTTAGATCAACAAGCGGCTAGACTTAATATACCCATAGAAGAATTTGGCGAACGGGCCATTGAATCGTCAGCGTCTGTAAGGGTAGCAGGACGTTGTGCAGTATTTGCCGAGTCGGATATGATTCACAAACAACAAACAGGACATCAAATTCCAGATATTTTAAATGGCTTATGCCAAGCCTTAGTACGCAATTATCTTAATAATTTAGGCAAAGGTAAAGACATTCAAGGACCTATTATCTTTCAAGGTGGTGTAGCTGCCAATAAAGGCATGAAGCGTGCCTTTGAGGAGGCACTGCAGTGCTCGGTAATCGTGCCGCCCTATCATAATGTTATGGGAGCAATTGGGTCCGCGCTCTTAGCAAAGGAGAAAATGGCGAAAGTGCAGCAACTAAGCTTTTTTCGTGGTTTTGAGATAGTTGATGATACGTATACACCCCGTAGTTTTGAATGCGATGGCTGTCCTAATATATGTGAAGTCATTGAACTTAAAATAAATGATAAGATAGCATCCAGGTGGGGTGACCGTTGTGGTAAATGGACAAATAGCATAATTTGATAAGGATAATAGAGGTCAATACAATATTGGCCTCTATTATCCTTATCTGACATTATTGTTTTTCTTTGCGCTTAAGGCAATCGATAAAGGCTTCTAGGCGAGTTATTATCCCTACATCGCTGGCATGTTCATCGATACTTAAAGCTAGCATAGGTGTGTTATAGTCCTTAGAAATATTTTTAAGTGCATACTGGGCTACTATTTCAGGCATACAGCCAAAGGGGTAAAGGTGAATAATGCCATCATAGTGGTGACGTGTGTACCATAGGGCGGTACCAACTGATTTTAAACCATCACCGCCGATGTGATAATTTAAATAAGGACGTGCTTGCTTTAGATAAGCTGTTTCTTCATTATAGAGTCCTAAGGTACGTAATATGATTTGAGAATAAGCCCAATCGCCAGTATTGACAAATTTGTTCACTTCAACACCTTGCTTTATAAGCAAATCTTCAATATTGTGATTCACGTAGGGCTCTAATAATAAATAAAGTTCGCCAATTAGCCCTACTTTTATAGGCTCTTTGATACCGTCAATAGCGATAGCTTGCATCTGAGTAGTAATTTCCCTTTGTTTGGTGCCTAGTTCCTCAAATGTACAGCAGTGCGCCAATTGATGCATGCCAGTTTTGTAAATAGCAATTATGGTATCAGCGTTCTTGGCACGTGCTCCATAATAGTTTTTAGCGGTATTAATGGCATCTAGGGCTGTTAAGGTCTTAATCGCTAAGGCAATGTTTTTTACGATTG
>JAPUES010000234.1:0-2577 GCA_027492445.1 Sporomusaceae bacterium
GCCACAGTTGCCTTACTAGAAGGAGGATTTTGCCCTGTAATTAAATTACCATCGGCAACTACATAAGAAGCAAAATTCTCTTTTAGAGAGAAGATTCCGCCCTGTTCTCGTAAGCGAGTCTCTAGCATAAAGGGAACCACATGGTCAAGGCCGACTGCTACTTCTTCAGAGTTGGTAAAGGAAGTAATATTTCGCCCTTCTACAATGGGACGGCCCTGTTCATTCAGTACTCCTACCAAACCAGCCACACCATGACAAACAGAGGCAATCCCTCTACCTGCCTTATTTAGCTTGCGAATGGCAATTTTCAAATCCGCACTGGCCGGGAAGTCAAACATTGTTCCATGACCGCCAGCAAGGAAAATACCATCGAAGTCCAGTGGTTCCACTTGTTGTAAGGAAAGGGTATTTTCAAGCAAGGCCACTTCTGCAATGCCATCGGTTCCTCCCTCAATAGAACGAGCATCGAGAGGAGCTTTCCCCCCTTTGGGACTAGCCACTGTCACTTCATAGCCAGCAAGGCGGAGTTCACGGTAAGGCTCTAGAAATTCTTCTAACCACAAGCCTGACACATGCTGATCATCAATACGATCATGATTGGTAACTACTAATAATACTTTTTTATTTGACATTTTTTATTCGCCTCTTTTTCTTTCATTGTAATAAACACTTATATGTACTGAAAACCACCTATATTTTCTTTCGTTAAAATTATTATACGATTGGTCACTTTAAATGTCAACGATTATTTTACACTCTTTTTACTATGGCGGCCAAATAGCCAAGCAGCAGCGGCTAATAGGAGTGGATAAAGTCCTATTAGCCCATTAAACAAGTAGATGAGTACACATAGAATAAAGGCTAACCAAGCACAATAATAACCTATACTGCCAGGGGCCAAGAGCTTAATACCTGCTGCCATGGCAATGATGTACAAGGCAATAAAGATTGAACTTGGAAATTGTATCAAGAACCCCATATCCAGTTGCAAAATTAATCCTGCGATTAATACTAAAATAGAAAATGGTCCGAGTATGGCAAGTACGCGATAAGGTGTACCATAATGCACGTGGAGCTGATTAAACCACGTTGGGAAATTTCCTGCCCTTGCTTCTGAATACACCAAGCGGGAAAATCCAGCCACGTACGTATGGATGGTAGCATAACAAGCCGCTACCCCTAATAAAGCCACTATACTTCCTGCAAATCTCCCCCAACTGCTTCCTAATAGACCTGTTAAGGCGGTGAGTTTTTCAGCCCCTAGATAAACCCCTGTACCAATGGTGACATAGGCTAAGCCTAGATATAATAAATTTACAATGACTAAGGATACGCACAAACTACGCCTAATATCTCG
Source organism: Sporomusaceae bacterium (assembly GCA_027492445.1). Lineage (GTDB taxonomy): Bacteria > Bacillota > Negativicutes > DSM-13327 > DSM-13327 > CTSoil-075. The sequence goes on from JAPUES010000234.1 coordinate 1,358, forward strand.
CTTGGCCTCCTGAAATTCTTCTGCCAAATGACAAATCATTTCCCAGCCAACATAGGCCCAAAACAGCACTGTCATCGCCTTGCCTACTGGCGCCCACCCTTGAGGAGCCAAAGGATAAAAACTCTCTTCCCGTACCATGGGCCAAGCAGCTATAATACACGTTAGTATAGCTGCCGCGATACCGACAACGACGAGTGCCTGCACATTGCCAGAAAAACGTATCCCTCGATAATTAGCGAGCATGGCAATGACTAACATCCCTACTGCAATCGCAGTAACACCACCAGCATCCAGTAGAAAAAAATGTCCTAAATAGTACGCACCAATCAAAGCACAAATCGGCGCTCCAAATGGTACGGTACCTAAGAATAAAAAGCCTGTAATACGGCCAGCAGTTTCGCCAAAAGCCTGCCGAGCATAAGCGGCAATTCCTCCCGCACTAGGCTGGAGCACTGCAAGCTCCGCGAGTACAATCACTAAGGGAATGGTCAATAAGCCCATCAGTCCCCAACTTATTAACGAGGCTGGCCCTGCCATGTCAGCTACTAGGCTCGGCAGTACTAATACGCCTGATCCTAAGACCGCACCAATCGTCATGGCACTGCCTTGTAACCATCCAATATTCTTTTTAAATTGTTGTTTCATTTTCGTTACTCCTATCCATAGTTCTTGGCAATAACTGTATTATTTGTTATAATAGCATACAAATACATATCGGTAAAATTGATTGTTTCGATATGCTACTTCGCAAAAACCGATAGGAGGAGTTTTACCGTGGATTTAAAAAGTCTCACAACCTTTGTTACGATTATTCATACGGGTAGCTTTACGGCTGCTGCCAAGCAACTAGGTTATGCCCAATCTACGATTACTGGCCAAATACAAGCTTTGGAAGAGTCGCTAGACACGCGTCTTTTTGAGCGGATTGGTCGCCAAGTCAACCTTACCGCTTCCGGCAAGGCATTGTACCCTCATGCCCAAAGTCTTTTAAGCATCGCCAAACAAGCTGCAACAGAGGTGAGAAATCCATCTGCACCTAGTGGTCAGCTCTTTATTGGTGCACCTGAATCCTTATCTGCTGAACTCTTACCCGCCCTCGTCAAAGAATATTGCCAAACCTATCCTCAAGTGGATTTACAACTACGTTTTGATAGCTGTCACAATTTTCGCAATGCCCTGCGTAAAGGCACCTTGGATATTGCTTTATTTCTCGATGAGCC
>JAPUES010000234.1:2677-6911 GCA_027492445.1 Sporomusaceae bacterium
CTAATCGCCTTGCAGTGGCAAGGACCGAGCTTTAATATTCAGGCGCAGCTCGCTTATCACCGTGATAAATGGCTGTCGCCTACCTTACAAACCTTTATTGACTTATGTCGCTCGCGATTAACCTAGGACAGGTACATAAGTAAAGAAGATCTTGCTAGCAAGATCTTCTTTACTTTTATATCCCATATAGTACATAAGGAGCCCAATATCGTGGATTGGCATAACGAGGATCGGCTTTCATTTCTCGTTTAGTTTCGTTGAGGGCCTCCGTATGTCCCTTCCCCGCCTGGATTTTTCGAAAGAAAAGGTCTGTAAACTTAGTACTGCTTTCATCAATCACTTCCCATAAGGTAAATACGGTGTTCGTATTGCCAGCCACATACAGGGCAAAAGGTAGTCCGGTAACACCTTCCCCTTGAATCAGTCGCCCAAGACCCGTTTCACAGGCTGAAAAAAACATTAAATCACTCTTTAGGTTATAAGCTGGCCATTTTACGGCAGTTATGTAACCATCGGTCTCCTTTGTCTTATGAACCTGATTTAGTACCACTGAGCTTAATCCTGGTTCCTGAGAACAAAAATAAGCATGAGTGGAAAATACCATATATCGGTACTTTTCTAATTCTTTTTCCTTGTTACACTGCTGCAGCTTCGCTTCACTAGCATCTTCCTTACGATAAATAAGGGCTTTGTCACCAAATATGGTTGCTAGATTGTTTAGCTCCTCTGCTGATGTCGGAAGATTTTTCCACGGGTACTTAAGTAGCTTTCCATATACATCTTCTACTGCCTTTTTTGTATAGCTACCCCGCATGGCAGCAGCTATATCAATATCAGGTAGTTGATTATCCTTTTCATCGATTCTCCTTTCCCCTAGGGCTTCTCCCGGATATTCAGCAGCGCCCATAGCAAAAAGTTCATTGCGATTCTCTAATAAGCCATATTCCTTTTTCCTGTCCTGAATCAGCTTTAGCATGGATAGAGATTGGATATAGCTAACATCATACTTATCAATCACTGCCTGATCATCAAACATCATGGTTTCAAAGGGGATGAAGGGCAAGGCCCCATCACCGGAAATGATCCAATGACCCTTTCCTTTTAGCTCGTCTTGCAAGGGTTTCAATAGTTTTTCGCCAAGGTAAGCACTGATTTCATTCCCTCCGGCAAAACCAACACTACCCTCAGGCCGAAAATACCCTCGAGAATTTTGATAGGACCCATCTTCCATTCTCCATACCTTTCTTCCTTGAAGTGCTTTACTATAAGCAGCTAGCGTTTCTTCTAAATGGGGAATCGTCCCAAGGGAAGTCACTTTTAGTCCCCTCTCCTTGCTAAGAGTAAAAGCAGTCACTATGCTATCACCTTTTTGGCTACCACTACGAATGAGGTAACTAACAAAAGCACTATGACCAGGAATGATCTCCATTCCGTCCTCAGCACCGATAATTTTCACATCATTTAATTGGGCGTACTTAGGGTATTTATTCATTAATCTTTGGCGATAGGCCTGCACTTCACTTACTAATTGATTCTTTTCACTTTCCAGTGGGATTTTTTCTTCCGGTTTACTTAAGGCTTTGGTGATTGCAGTATCAAACTGACTAAGTCGTCTCTCATATTCACGAATTTTATCGACTTCCTCAGTTGCTAAAATACCACTTTGATCAGCAAGTCTAGCCGCCGAAGCTTCGAGAAGGGTTCGGGCCTTGGTGAGTTCCCCAAGGCGAAACGCCTCATAGGGTTGCTGTTGAATCCTATATAACTCCCCAAGTTCTTTGTATACCTGGCTAAATTTTGCAAAAAGCATTTGCCGATTTCCATTGGAAAGCTCGCCCTGACTGCGCAAAAGTTCAATGCCATCCACTGCCTCTTTAGCGAGCTTAATTGCTTCCTCATTACGTCCTAACCGGATATAACAATATGCTACCCGAATCAGACTGTCGATAGTATTCGGATGGGTAGGTCCTAATACTTCCCTAGATAATTGTAACGCCTGCTTATCAAGGGCCAAGCTATCCTCTACCCGTCCCATGTCTCTATAACTATTGGCTAGATTCGCCATACTACTAATGGTATCGGGATGTTTTTCCCCCAATACCTGAGTAGAAAGTATCAGCACTTTTTCATAAAGGATCCGAGCCTTCTCATTGTTATTTAAATCCCGGTAGGTGCTCGCCAGATTGGCCATACTGCCAATGGTATTTGGGTCTTTTTCCCCTAGAACCTCCTTACTTAGAAGTAAGACTTTTTCGCCTAGTACCCGACTCTCCTCGTAACGTTCTAGGATACCATAAAGAACAGCCAGACTATTCATACACGAAATGGTATCTATACTTTTTTCTCCCTCGCTGGCTTGTAGCAATTTCAATGCTTTTTCATACAGAACTAAAGCGTCACTATTGCGTCCCAAGAATCCATAACAATTGGCCAAATTGACCATACTGCTGGCAGTGTCTGGATGCTTCTCTCCCTGGACTTCCATGCGTAGTTTCACTATTTTTTCCTGTAGAACTAGCGCCTCAGCCCAATCCCCTTGTCCAAAGTAGGCGATAGCCAATTCATCTAGACACTGCAGAGTTTCTAAATGATTTTCTCCCAGTTTTTCAGTATAAATTTGTGCAACTTTTTCTCGCAAAGACAAAGACTCTTGGAATCGACCTGTTTCTTCATAGGTAAAGGCCAATTCTCTCATGGCAGCAGCCCTTTTCACGTCCACTTCTGCCGCCTCAGCTGGCACTAGATGTAATAACAATAGCAGCAGGGGAACTAGCATCACCAGAAGATATTTTTTATTACCAAACAAGCCCTCATCCCCTTAGTTATGATTTAGTAGGTATAAAATTATACAATGGTCAATATTCTACTGCATCTTATTTGATCTTAATTCCTTATTATCCTTTATATCCCTTTGTAGTTCTAATAAAAACAAAAAGATCCTGCTAGATGCATTTCAATCTAGCAGGATCTTTCTTTACATTATCTATTATGGTTTTACCGTTTCTTTATAAACTTGCTTACCATCTTTCATTTCAATAATGACTACGCCGCGAATGGCATCATGAGTAGCACTTAAATGCATAATTCCGCTTACGCTTTTAAACGCTGTCGTTGCCGCCAACGCTTCACGTATTTTTGCAGAATCTACACTATTAGCACGTTTAATCCCATCCACTAGCAAGTAAGCAGCATCATATCCCATGGCCGCCATGGAGTCTGGCAAATGATTATATTCCTTGCTATATGCTTCCACAAAGGATTTAGATTCAGGATTGGTCGCTTGTATGGAATAAAAATTAGTGAAATATGTATTATTTAGCGCTTCTGGTCCACCGATTTCAACTAATTTAGGGGAATCCCACGCATCACCACCAAGAATCGGTATCATAATACCTAGCTCACGCGCCTGTTTTACAATTTTACCTACGTCTTCATAGTAACCTGGGATATAGATTACTTCTGGATTTTGCGCCTTAATCTTGGTCAGAATGGATTTAAAGTCTTGATCTTTTTGGAGGTATGCCTCCTCGGCAAGGATTTGGCCGCCACCTTTGCTAAATATTTCTTTAAAAATTTGTGCTAAGCCTTTGCTATAGTCACTAGAATTATCAATCATGATCGCAGCCTTTTTCGTTTTGAGGCTGTTTAGGGCAAAGTTGGCACCTACTGTACCTTGGAAGGAGTCAATAAAGCAGGCCCGAAAGGTATAATCTTTTACTTTACCTGTTTTTTCATCAACGGTTACCCTTGGATTTACTGTCGCTGCCGCTACAAGAGGAATCTTGTTGTCTTCAGCAACAGAAGAACCAGCAATACCGCAAGAACTGACCGTAAAGCCAGTGACAGCAATTACTTTATCTTGGGTAATCACCTTCGTCATCGCATTGGCAGATTCTGATGGTTCCCCCTTATTATCAGCTGTAATGATTTTAATTTGTTTTCCCAAAACACCACCGCTAGCATTAATTTCTTTGAAGGCTAAGTTGGCCCCCTCAGCAGCTGAGGTACCATAAGATGCAGTGTTTCCCGTTAGTTCGTATACCATGCCAATTTTAATATCATTGCTCGCACTATTCATACAACCAGAAAGTAGGCCTACTGCCAATATAAGGACAAATAATAGATAATATCTTTTAGAAAATCCCTTCACTATGTATATCCTCCTATTCATTTCTTAATGCTTTTCTTATAGTGATTTATTTTATTCTAATTGCGCCATATTAGCAAGGTTTTT
>JAPUES010000235.1 GCA_027492445.1 Sporomusaceae bacterium
CCATAATCATTGCCAACAGCCGTTAATATGGATGTATCGGTTGTCAAAGCGACCGCCGCTAGGCCACGACGTTCTTTTACAAAGCGACCTACAAATTCAGCTGCTAAATGCTGACTATCGGCCGCACTGCCCCCATTCCCGCAAAAGAAAATAGTTCTACCATTCAATACGGCATCCTTACACAAAGATGCAATTTGCTCTATATCTCCTATACAATGCTGTCTTATTTGTTCGATTACAGCAATATGTTCTTCAATTAATCTTGTAATGTCCACTGTTATTACCTCCTCCTTACTTTCCATAGAAAAAAGCATGCTACTTTTGGGGTAGGATATAACTACCTGCTTCATATCGTTGCGGGTTTTCTAATTGCTCTAAGGTATATTTCATTACAGTATCTACGTCAATGCCCCACATACACTCATGTGCTGTCGGACATTGATGTTTTCCACAAGGATGACATGCTAAAGGGGTCTTTATCACTACACTTTTGTCATTATAGGGATAAAAACCTGGTACGGGAGATGGCCCAAACATAGATACAAGGGGTACATTCATCGCCACCGCTACATGCATGGGACCCGTATCATTGGTTACTAATACACTACATTTTTTTAACAGCGCTGCTAATTCTAATAGTGTCATTTTACCTGTAAAAGTTCTAAGTAGCAAATGTTCTTTATGGCGCATCAGGTCAATGGTTTCTGCAACAATAGCAACATCCATAGGGCCACCATAATACGCTACTCCATAGCCCATGTCTAGTAAACGGTCAGCTACCTCGGCATAATGCTCTTTACGCCACCGCTTCGTCGGCCAACTAGCACCAATATTTAGTCCTATCACCTTTTGACTTTTTCCACTAAAAGCCTCACTCCATATGGATTCGGCGCGTTCCTCGGCTTCTTCATCTAGCCACATTTCAATGCCGCGGTCATCCATTTGGGTAATGCCTAAAGTTTCCCTTAATACATCAAAATGAGAATGGACCTGATGCTTAATGGCTTTGCGATTTTCTAGCACCTTATCAAAGAAGATTCCTAACCCAAAGGTGGAATAACCCACTATTTTTTTTGCACCACTGTAGGCCGCAAGAAAGGAAGCTCGTTCATTGGCATGAAGATTAATAACAATATCAAACTTTTGCTTACGAATTTCTTGGGCAAAAGCAAAATAAGTGCTTAGTTTATTATGATACCCTTTTTTATCAATGGCAATGAGTTCATCAATGTTTTGATTATATTTTACCAAATCAGCTAGCATTCCATCGGCTAATAGGGCAATATGAGCCTTCGGATAATTGGTCCGAAGGGTTCTAAGGACTGGGGTAACTAAGAGCAAGTCACCAATATGCATGAGATTAATAACAAGGATTTTTTGTTTTTCATTTATTTCTTTTTGTTGCATAGCCTTATTAACCTTTCTGCAAAAATTTTAGGTGAATATATTTCATATGCTCTTGCTAATTCTTGTTCATATACGGGTGCTTTTTCCTGAAAGGTGTTAATAAATTGTTGGATGGAAATATGAAGGGACTCGCTATTACCACTTTCAAATACACAACCGATATCAAACTGCTCAGATACTTCAGGGTTTATTTCACTACTCAACACTACGGGTTTTTGATAGCCAATCGCTGTGAATAGCATCCCCGCCCAATGATATCGATAACGAGCTGCCGAATAAGGCATAAGCAAGGCATCTACATCTGCAATCGCTGCTTGCCAGTCCTTGCCAAACAATCCTTTATGGAGAAATTTTATATGCTGGTGATGTTGATACTTGGCAATAATACGCTCAAAATCCTCTGAATCCTCTGGTTTCATGGTGGCGCCTTGCACTAATAATTGGACGGAATTGGTATAGGTCCCAGCGATAAAAGCATCTAAAAATGCATCTAGCTTTTTTTCACGACGATACTGACCAAAAAAGCCAAGTTTCATGGGTTGTTCCTTGGTAATCACTCTTGTGATTGGGAGCGCCTCAGATGGCACAATATCCCGAGGAATATAGGCAGGAGGATTGATGCAATGCATATTAGTAAACTTACGGCCAAACACCTCTGTACCAAAGGTCATGACTGCTGCCTTGATATTTGGATATTGGGCTAGGTTCTCTACTTCTTTGAAAAAATTTGGTGCTTCTTTAGGGTTAATACCATGTAATATAAAAATCACTGGTACTGGAGACTTCTTTAAAATATTAATATGTAAGGCTCGTAAATAACGATAGGTCGAGGTTGGTACAATGATGGCATCAAATTCACCCTTCATAGCCCGGTGATACATTTGCCGAAACCAACGCTGCCGATTAAACTCTCTTTTAAGAGAAGCAAGGGATTTTCTAAGTCCTCTCATCCCTGTATAAGAAACACCTTCTCCTGATAAATACTCTACAGGAACACCATATTCAACATTAAATTTAAATTTTTCGGGCACATAGAGCACGACCTCATGACCTAGGGCCTGGAATTCATCCACTAAAATACGATCAAAATCAACTTCATGTCCGCCAGGAGTGGTAATGGATTCTAAAATAGCAATCTTCATTTACTTCTCCACTCCCTTTGCAAATAATATAATTTAACGTATTTAGCCATGGTATAAAAAGCATGAAAGACAGCGAGAATAAAACCGATTCTGCCATCACGCCAGCCTGATTTTAAAAGATAAAAACGCATAAAGCCAAACCAGGGGCGCACTACAATATCCATCATATTAGCCTTTTTACCCTTTTCTAGCATCTTTTCCGCAACCATCGTCGTATATTGATTAAACTTAAAGAAATATCGTTCCCAACTAGTATAGGTGTGATGAAACATATGATTCTCTAATTTTTTTATTGGTAAGGTCACATTTGCCTGTTCATGGACAACACCTTCCCAAGAAATAGCCGTTCTTGGATAGAGGCGCAGTGACCAATCTGGTGAGTGACCACCGTATTTTACATGCTGGCCAAACACTACATTTCTCCGCAAAATCTGGTAAGCACATTGTTCCTGCCTTTGAATAGTTTCTTGTATTTCTTTTGCCAGTTCCGGTGTAATCCGTTCATCTGCATCTAAATACAGTACCCAATCCGCCTCAGTCTGGGTAAGAGCAAAATTACGTTGCCCAGAGAACCCCTCCGTCATAGGATGATACCTAAATTTTGCCCCTAAGCGATTGGTAATTTCCATAGTACTATCAGTACTACCCGAATCGATAACAATTACTTCATGGGCAAAACTTGCACTGCTAATACACTCTTCAATATTCTTTTCTTCATTGTAAGTTAAAATAAGAACTGCTAGTTTTTTTAACATAGTTGCCTCTATTTACTTCATTTATTTCAGCAATTCCATTGCTGATGCAATGACTTCATCCCTATCTATCTTAGCCATGCATTGATGTTCTGGGCACGGCCCTTTCCCCCAGCATGGCGAACATTCTACTTTATGATAAATTATTATATCTTTTTTATTGCGTGGTCCCCATATAGCAGGGTCCGTGGGGCCAAAGAGCCCTATTACCGGCGTATTTACAGCTTGGCCCATATGTAGCGGTCCAGTATCAACGGATATCATTAGATCTGCCCTTTGAATAAGAGCTGCTACTTGGCCTAAGGTAAGAGTTCCCCCATACACCTGGGCACATTTACCTGCCAGTTCATTGATTTCATTCAAAAAAGGTTCTTCTACTTTGCCACCAATCAAGCAGCAATCTGCATACTTACTAATTTCACGAATTACCTTGGCATATCCCTCTAACGTCCAACTTTTGCGCTTATAGCTACCAGCTGGGCAAATAACTACAAGTTTTTTACCCTGGGACTGTGTAATTTTCTCTTTTACATAAGAAGTATCTTCTAGCGGAATGCTAAGACATAAGCTAGTATCGTCGGTAGTGATGCCTAAAGGCCCTAATACATCCAAATAGTTGTCCGCTTCATGGCGCATAATAGTGCGCTCCGCCTTTGCCGCATGGGTCAAAAACCATTTGCCATGTTGTGCATCATAGCCAGCTCGGTAAGTTGCCCCCGTTAAAAAACCTACGATTGCCCCCCTGAGAGCAAAGTTAGTTGCTACGGTTAAATTATACTTTTCCGTACGCAGCTGGGAAATGAGCTTCATTACTTCACTTATCTTTTTATGACGCCCCTTTTTGTCATAGACAAACACTTTATGAATATATGGATTTCCTTTTGCCATTTCCTTGGCTGCTGGAACTACCAACATATCAATTTGGGCATGAGGATAGGCCTTTTGCAGTGCCCTCGCCACAGGTGTGGATAGAATGACGTCACCAATAAAGGCTAGATTAATGATTAATATTCGTTTAATGGATACTTGGTCAATTTTCATATCTTTCCACACTCAAATTTCGTCGGATTTTAAAGGAATCATATTACAAATTCCTTGGTATACTTGTTCCACAGCAATCGCCGCTAAACAATCTATTTTCTTAGGGCAAGTGCGTTGCCAGCAGCCTGCACAGTCATAAGGAACGATAATAGGCAGGTGTTTATCCCCTAATGGTCCATTGCGCACAATGTCCGTAGGACCCATTAAGGCGATGGTTGGTGTGTCCACCGCCACTGCTAAATGCATAGGGCCAGTATCACCACCTACGAAAACCTTGGCTTTTTTTATTATATATGCTAATTGCTTTAAGGTGGTTTTGCCTGTTAGATCAATGGGTGGGATTTCGGTCATGGCAGCAATCATGTTGCTGATACTCCCATCATTCGGTCCACCAATCATTACGGGAATAATATTATCTTTATATAAAGCATCACAAAGCTTGGCAAAATGCTCATAGGGCCAAATTTTGTTGGGCCAATTCGCAGCTAAAGCTAACACAACGTAGGGTTTGTCTATATCTAGACCCGCCTTTCCTGCAATTCTACGAGTTAAGAGCTCCTCTTCTTCTGTATTATGAATAGTGAACATTGGTTTATCTATGTTACAGCCTAACGCCCTTGCTACATCTAAATATCTCTGTACCACATGGCCCTTCGAGTGTTCGCCCACAATTCGCTTACTGAGAAAGCCACTACCTTCACGGGTATTTTCATACACCAGGCGTTCTTTAGCACCACTTAGCCAGCTAATAATACCACTTTTGAATAACCCCTGTAAATCAAGGGCTAAATCAAAGTTACGTTGCCGCAGTTCTTTGATAAAGGAAGGGGCATGCTGTAAAAATCCTACCACTGATTTATATTTTTTCTTTTCAAAAATAATAATCTCATCAATATTAGGATTATTCGTCAACAAATCATAGGCTGGTTTTTCTACCACCCAAGTAATTTTAGCCTTAGGAAACTGCTCTTTCAAGGCCTGGGCTACAGGCAGGGCATGAATCACATCACCAATGGCACTGAGCTTTACAATGAGAATGTTTTTATACATAGCGAACCCTCTATTGTTTCATCTTGTTAATAATATTACTTGATGATTTACCCACTACTTCTGGGATAAGGATGGTTTTACCACCATACTTAGCCACTATTTCGGCTTCTGGTAGTTCTTTTATATTATAGTCTCCACCTTTTACATAAATAGCTGGTTGAAGTTCTGTAACCAATCCTTCTGCCGTGGCATCACTAAAAACCACCACATAGTCTACAGCAGAAAGAGCCGATAGTACTTCGGCTCGGTCTTCTTCGTTATTGATGGGACGAGATGGCCCTTTAAGTTTTCGCACTGACTCATCACTATTTAATCCCACGATTAAGCAATCACCTAATTTTTTTGCTTCATTCAAATAGCGAACATGGCCTGCATGTAAAATATCAAAACAGCCATTGGTAAAAACAATCCTTTTACCTGCACTCTTTAATGTTTCTATCATAGTATTTATATCACAACGATTTACTACCGTCATATTGCACCTACTTTTTTATGAAAAATTCATTTAATTTATTTCCCAATCACTTGTCCGATTTCTTCTAGGGTCGTTGTTGCTGTACCTAATTTTCGCACTACCACGCCCGCAGCATAGTTAGCCAAGCGCGCTGCGTCTTCGTAAGAGAAGTTAGCAGCGAGTGATAAAATCATCATGGCCACTACCGTATCACCGGCCCCCGTCACATCATATACTTCACTCTTATTGGCAACAGGAATATGAGTAACCTTTCCTGTCTTTTCAAACAAACTCATACCATCCGGCCCGCGAGTGATGAGTACTGCATCAGCAGCTAATTTTTCTAAAATGGTTTGACCTGCTTTGAGAAGTGCCGCTTCATCCGATAGCTTATAGCCAACTGCAATCGCGGCTTCCGACTCATTTTGCTTGACAAGGGTTATACCCGTGTAAGCCATTACATTATAACGAGAATCTACAATACACGGAATATTATGCTGGCGACAAAGATCAATCACTTTACGCATAATCCTTGGGGTGACAGTATTACTGCCATAGTCACTAAGGACCACTCCGTCCATTTCTGTAAGGCAGCTTAGAATATACTCCTGCACCGCATTTTCTACCGTCTCACTTAAGACCTCTTTATTTTCTCTATCCACACGCACTACTTGCTGGCGTACTGTGGCATCCCCACCAGCCATAATTCGTGTTTTGGTAATCGTCGGCCGACTCCTATCTACAATAAAGCCAGCTGTATTTACACCTTTTCCGCCTAAAATACGTACCAATTCTGTTCCCGCTGCATCATCACCAATTACGCCAACGGCATGGGTCTGACCACCTAAGGTTGCCATATTGTGAATCACATTTCCAGCACCGCCTGGAACAATGGTTTCTACCATATGTTCTAATACTAGCACCGGTGCTTCTCTGGAAATACGTGATATTTTCCCTTCCAAATAAGCATC
>JAPUES010000236.1 GCA_027492445.1 Sporomusaceae bacterium
AAACCAATCTTCAAAAACATTATGGCTGGATAGTACAATTATGGTGGCCTTGGACTATGGTAACTTCTTCAGCCAAGGAATTTAAGAAAGTTATCTTATCTATTTTCGACCCAAAATGAACTTTACATTTACTTGTGATATAATATGAGCATAAGGAAATAAATAAGGCAGTTCAATTTTAAAGAAGAATCGGAGGTGTTTAGATGATAAAAAAAGGCTATAGTTATAAATTGCTCAAAATGCATCATATTACTAACGCACTAACCTACCCCTTTAAGCATTTTGTTCAGACAAATTCCTTAGGCGGAATTATTTTGTTATTTGCACTGCTATTTGGTTGGTCGTGGGCTAACTCCCCCTGGCAGAGTCAATACCATGCTTTGTGGGAACAAACATATGTTGGGATGTTTTGGGATCAATATTATTTTAAAATGACGTTACAGCACTGGGTGAATGACGGTTTAATGGCCATTTTCTTTTTTATGGTCGGTCTTGAAATTAAACGAGAATTTTTGGTCGGTGAACTGTCGGTTCCGCGGAAAGCATTATTTCCCGTAGCGGCTGCAATGGGAGGTATGATAGCTCCCGCTATTATCTATATAGCATTTCAGAATAACGAAGTTGCACTTCGTGGCTGGGCGATTCCCACAGCTACTGACATTGCCTTTGCTTTAGGTATATTGTCACTCTTAGGAAAACGGGCGCCTATTTCCCTTAAAATATTTTTGACAGCTCTTGCTATTGTTGATGACATTGGTGCAATATTACTTATTGGGATTTTTTATTCTGCTCCGCCCAATTGGATTGCGCTGGGGATTGGCGGGATAATTTTATTCTTTATGTTTTATATTAGTCGCCTTGGAATCAGAGCACTAGCAATATATCTATTCTTGGCGATTATGCTTTGGTGTGCTTTTTTAGCATCAGGCGTTCATGCTACATTAGCTGGGGTTCTGGCAGCGTTTGCTATTCCGGTTAAAGTAAAGATCAATCGACAAAATTCGGCTGAAAAAAGTTCTATGTTGGCTGACAAGTTACAGCATTTAAGTGGTTCCTCCCAAGATGTGCTGGCAGATAAGAAATACCACTCGGTATTATCCCAAATGTCTAATTTGTATAAAGATGCTGGGGTACCGTTGCGTCGGTTGGAACATCAATTGCATCCAATAGTATCCTATGGTGTTTTACCCATTTTTGCTTTGGCAAATGGGGGCGTTACTCTGGAACCAGGCCTATCAAAGTCTTTATTTGAACCCTTGTCTCTAGGGATTGTGGCAGGACTTTGTCTTGGGAAGCCTCTAGGAATTGTGAGCGTTTGCTGGGGGTTAAAGAGGTTGGGCGTGGTCGAATTGCCAGATAATATGAACTGGCGGCAGATCTTAGCAGGTGGTTTTTTTGCGGGTATTGGGTTTACCATGTCAATTTTTATTGCTGGATTAGCATTTGACGATATACAATTACTCAATCAGGCCAAACTAGCAATACTTGTAGCTTCCATACTATCAACTGTTATGGGAATTGCGCTACTAACATGGCAAGAGCCTCGAAGTGCAGCTAGGTAATAATCTAGTAGTAATCTGTTCGAAAAATTAATATGGACGTTATTGCCAAGTATCTAATGTTGGAGGTCTTACTAATGAGTTTAGAGATAAGTAGTTTGAAAAGAGGAATAGCTTCTTTGGAACGTGCAATCAATGTTGTGATAGCAAAACAATCAGATAATAAGACGAATATAGATGAAATGGAAACGATTAAAGCTGGAGTTATACAAAACTTTGAGTTTACATATGAGTTATGCTGGAAATTTATGAAAAGATGGATTGAGGAAAATATTAATTCAGAAAGTATTGATGGTGTTACAAGACGGGAATTATTTAGAGTTAGTGCAGAAAATAAATTGATTTTGGATGTTACTAAGTGGATGGACTTTCATAAGGCAAGAAATAGTACTTCACATATCTATGATGAAAAAATAGCAGATGAAGTATTTGCCGCATCAGTTTTATTTTTGCCCTATGCAAAAGATTTTTTAGCACGATTAGAGGAAAGAAATGATTAATATTACAGAGTATGAAAGAAAAATCATTTTGGCGATTATTGAAAAATATGTGCCTGATTGTGAAGTGCGAGCTTTTGGTTCGCGAGTCAAAGGTAAAGCAAAGGCTTATTCGGATCTTGATTTAGCCATTGTGGGAAAAAGTAAGTTGGATGTAAATGTTCTTTTTGATATGAAAGAAATGTTTCAAGAGTCAGAGCTAACGTTTAGAGTTGATTTATTAGATTGGCACACCATTTCGCCAGAATTTAAGAAAGTGATTGAAGTAGGGTATGAAATTATTTTTCCGACAAGGGATGAGGGACATTAGAGTGTGGATGTAATGAAAAACCGGTCTCATTCATTTGAGACCGGTTACTCTTCATATGGTTTTCATCCACGCCTCAAATTTGGCTACCAATTCATCGCGAGTAGTATGGACTTCGCTGCCACGCCATTCTTGACCAGTATCACTATCAAACCAGGAGTCCTTATTGCTAAAGTTCCCTGAAGGATATAGCTTTTCTTGGATGGCGGAGTGCATACTGTCAAGCATGCTGCGCACTAAGGTTTTTCGAGATATTCTATGCCCTGTTTTTTCCGTGGTTTTTACCTCAAGGCCCGTTTCGCCAGCACTGATTTCAATATGGGATATAACCTTTCCTTGATCTTGGGCCAACGCAATAGCCTGTCTAGCAGCAGTAGCGGCTTGCTCCCGACTGATGGTATCATCTGAAACGGTAATTCGGATATTGCCAATGATTAATTTATACATTAAAAACACCTCCCACGCAATATTGTATGCAGTGTTTTCCAAGATAGAACTAGCTATCATAAGAGCAGGAGGCAAGTTGACTTCCGTTAGGGGCTGGGATATAATATTATTTGAAATCCAAAGATACAGAGTAGTAGACTGACCTTTATGGTGCAGAAAGTTGGCGGGTGATGTGAGCCAATCCTAGAGGGCGTTGAACTTACTGAGGAGGAGCAGCTATGAAAATCTTCATAGCCGACGTGTGATTGGCGTTAACGATTTGGAGAGGATGGCACTTGCCATCAATCAGGGTGGTATCGCGGGTGTAACTCGTCCCTGGCTAATAAGCCAAGGGGCGTTTTTTATATTATTTTATAAATAGTAGGAGGTTTTTTCAATGGATGAAAGATACGTTGCAAAAGATATTGAAGAAAAATGGCAAAAACAATGGCTTGAAAGTGGTGCCTTTACCACAGAAGAAAATCCAGCACGTCCAGAATACTATGTGCTAGAAATGTTTCCTTATCCTTCAGGCAATCTACATATGGGACATGTACGGAATTACTCCATTGGCGATGTCATCGCTAGATTTAAAACCATGCAGGGCTATAATGTCCTTCATCCCATGGGCTGGGATTCTTTTGGCATGCCTGCTGAAAATGCTGCTATTAAACATGGTGTTCATCCTGCCGCATGGACCTGGGAAAATATCGCTAATATGCGCCGTCAACAGCAAGAACTAGGTCTTTCCTATGATTGGGAAAGAGAGGTGGCAACCTGCCATCCTGACTATTACCGCTGGACCCAATGGCTATTTCTCTTATTTGTAGAACGTGGACTTGCTTATAAGAAAAAAGCAGCTGTAAATTGGTGTAATGATTGTAATACTGTACTTGCCAATGAACAGGTTATTGATGGCTGCTGCTGGCGCTGCGATTCTGTAGTCATTAAAAAAGAACTGGAACAATGGTTCTTTAAGATTACAGACTATGCAGACCGATTGCTTAGTGATTTAAGTGAACTTAAGGGCTGGCCAGAGCGGGTTAAAACCATGCAAGAAAATTGGATTGGCCGCAGTGAAGGTGCAGAATTTAGTTTTGCGGTACCTGCCTTTAATGAAAAAATTTCTGTATATACGACAAGGCATGATACGGTTTTTGGTGTTAGCTATGTAGTACTAGCGCCAGAACATCAATTGGTGGAAAAATTAATTGCTGGCCAAGAAAATGAACAGGCTGTCCGCCAGTTTGTAGAGAAAGTTCGCAATATGAGTGAACTTAGCCGTACTTCTAGTGAGTTTGAAAAAGAAGGTATCTTTACGGGAGCCTACGCTATTAATCCTTTTACGGGTGAAGAGGTACCTATCTGGGTGGCAAACTATGTATTAGTGGAATATGGTACTGGGGCTGTAATGGGCGTTCCAGCTCACGATGAACGGGATTGGTTATTTGCTACGAAATATAATCTAGCTAAAAAATTAGTCATTCAGCCGGCAGGAGAAGAATGGTCTATTGAAACCATGAAGGGTGCCTATGATGGCCCTGGTCTTATGATTCATTCGGGTGAGTTTAGCGGTATGGATAACGAACTAGGTAAAGTAGCTGTTGCAAAATGGCTAGAAGCAGAGAACCATGGCAAACGTCGCATCAATTATCGCCTCCGTGATTGGCTAGTTTCCCGTCAACGGTATTGGGGTGCGCCTATTCCTATGATTAATTGTCCTCAGTGTGGTAGTGTACCTGTTCCGAAAGAAGAATTACCTGTCATGCTTCCTGAAAATGTGAACTTTACAGCAGGTTCTGTTTCTCCCTTAGCTAAGGTAGAAGAATTCGTAAATTGTATCTGCCCGAAATGCGGCGCGGGAGCAAAACGTGAAACCGATACCATGGATACCTTTATTTGTTCTTCTTGGTATTATATGCGCTATACCGACCCTAAAAATACTATGGAACCTTTTAGCTCCGACAAGGCCAACTATTGGGCGCCGGTGGATCAATATATTGGCGGCATTGAGCATGCCATTTTACATCTTCTTTATTCTAGATTCTTTATGAAGGTTTTAAAAGATGCTGGACTGGTCGATGTAAATGAACCCTTTGAAAACCTACTTACCCAAGGTATGGTTATTAAAGATGGGGCAAAAATGTCAAAATCCAAGGGCAATGTAGTGTCCCCAGAAGAAATTATTAGTAAATACGGTGCGGATACAGCAAGATTATTTATCTTGTTTGCAGCGCCGCCAGAACGTGACCTAGAGTGGAATGACGCAGGGGTAGAGGGAGCCTATCGTTTCCTTGGACGTCTATGGCGTATTATTGCGCATTATATACCTACAATGGCAACCGAAGACGTGCAGTACGACAGTGCTTCATTGAGCAAGTCTGAGGCTGCTCTGCGCCGAGCCCTCCATGCAACCATTAAGAAAGTGACAGAAGATGTTGGGGAACGTCATAATTTCAACACCGCGATTAGTTCCATTATGGAACTGGTCAATGCCATGTATGCCTTTAAAGACGAAAGCGCCTCTATGAGTCCTGGATTAGTGCGGGAAGTTGTTTCTAGCTTACTAAGGTTGCTAGCTCCTTTTGCCCCTCATATTAGTGAAGAAGTGTGGAGCCAAACCATTGCTGAAGGCAGTGTACATAAAGCTCCTTGGCCCGTCTTTGATGCTAGCGCGATACAACTAGAGGAAGTAGAAATTGTCCTCCAGATTAATGGAAAAGTACGAGAAAAAATTGTCGTTCCGGTAGGCTTGTCGCCAAAAGAACTAGAAGAAATAGCGCTAGGCCAGGAAAAAGTCCAGGCCCTTATTGAAGGTAAACAAGTAGTAAAAGTAATTTGCGTGCCGCAAAAACTAGTAAACATTGTAATTCGATAATCCTTATATAGAAGAAACCCCGATCTTGAAAAAGGTCGGGGTTTCTTCTGCATATAATTGACAGTTTCTAAAACGGTAGTGCTTTTAAGCTTCTTTCTCGTCGTTCTTTTTAACTTTTCTCATGAAGAAGTTTTCTCCTATAGTAAATATGGCAAAAAAAATAATCACAAGGCTAAATACTACAAGTGGAAATACCATGTTCATACCAAGGATTTCACCAAGGCGAGGGCTAATGCTCTCTGCAATGGACGTAAGTACCAATGCCAATACGAGTGATAGACCTGTAATAATTGGATACTCGAAAAAAAGTGAAAGCATTTGGATGATATCCTCCGATTTATGTATAGAATCACTATATGCACATCTATTATATTACAATCATATTATTTATAAACTAATTTTGCTATAACCAGGTGAAGTAGGAGCATAACTATAAACGTAGGTTAAGTGAAACGGCGAAGTGTTAGTTATGCTCCTACTTGACCGTTCTACATGAGATTTACTTATGTGTCCTTTTTTTATCAAGAGCATTTTTCCAACGATCTAATGCTTCAGCAATAATACTGCGGGGACAAGCTGCATTTAAGCGCATATATCCGCCATAGGCATCGCCGAACCAAAAGCCATCATCAAGAGCAATTTTTACTTCATCAAGCATAAAAGTGTGAAGCTCATCCTTGTCCATTCCTAGCTCGCGACAATCAATCCATACAAGATAAGTGCCTTCTGGAAAGTTAGGGTGAATTTGTGGAAGATGCTGCTTGCAATACTCTTGAATAAAGGCAAAATTACCTGCTATGTATTCTTTTACTTGTTCGAGCCATTCATCCCCATAGCGGTAAGCGGCTTCCGTTGCTACCAAGCTAAAACAATTGTTTCGTCTTATATCAAGATTCCCAAGGATTCTCTCAAATTTGTTTAGGTCCCGAGTAGTAGGAAAAATACTAATAGAAGCCTGCAGACCAGCTAGATTAAAGGTTTTACTAGGAGCAATACAAGTATAAGTAATGCCTCGAAATTCTTCGGAAATAATGGCAATAGGAATTTTTTAATTCCCTGAAAAGACTAAGTCGGACTGGAT
>JAPUES010000237.1 GCA_027492445.1 Sporomusaceae bacterium
ATCGGACTTGCACCGACGAGTAAGCGCCCATGCTGGGCGCACATAAAAAAAAAGAACTGATGCCATTCATCAGTTCTTTTTCTTACTTACGGAATAAGAAAGTATAACACTTTCTTATTCCAAGCAAGGGCAACTAAGGCTTGGAGCAAGCCAAGTTTTCTATGTTTTATTTAGCACCACTAGTCTTTAGAGCAAGTCGTTTGCGTTCTTCATACTCTTTCCACGCTACCCAAATTGGGCTAGCATTGAAGACCGATGAATATGCACCGCTAATAAAGCCAATCAAAAGAGCAAGGGAGAAGTTTTTCGTCGTTTCGCCACCAAAGAAATAAAGGGCTGCTGTGGCAAATATGACGGTCAGTACCGTATAGATAGACCGGGTCATGGTTTGCCAAATACTACGATTGACTAATTGTGTAAAGCTCTCTGTTTTACTATGTGTTTTTAAATTTTCTCGAATCCGGTCAAAGATAACAATTGTATCATTGATGGAATAACCTACAATGGTAAGAATGGCAGCAATAAAGGACGCATCCACTTCTTTTTGCAGGATGGAAAATACGCCAAGCACTAACAAGATATCATGGGCTATAGCGCAAATAGCAGAAACAGCAAACTTAAACTCAAAGCGATAAGTAATATAGCCAATCATACAAATCCAAGAAATAACTAGTGCCAGAATTGCATTTTTAGTTAGCTCAGAACCAATGACAGCTCCAACCTTTTCCACTCTAAGCGTATCAAAGCTACCTAATGATTTCTCCATGCCAGAAAGTGCAGTACGCCGCTCCTCATCGGAAAGGACATGAGTACGAATAAATACATTCGGCGAAGCTTCTAGTTGTTCACTTCCCGCCAACTGAATTGTACTATTTTCTAACTTGTACTCTTTTAAAGAGTCACGCACTTCTGTTACCGTAACAGGACGAGCAAATTTTAAATCCAGTAATGTACCACCTGTAAAATCAATTCCTAAATTAAAGCCTTGTACAGCAATTGAAATCAATCCAGGAAGGATTGCAAGGATAGATATTAAAAAGAACCAATTTTTTTTACCAATAATATCAAACTTCATTTTTCATGCACCCCTCATGCCCCAAAAATTTTGCCGTTTTTAAATACATTGGTGTGCATGAGCATTCGTAGCATAAGCTTTGTGATGGTAATTGCCGTCAACATACTCAATACAATACCTAGACCTAAGGTAATAGCAAAACCTTTTATTGGACCAGTTCCTAAGAAAAACAACACTGCAACCGTAATTAAAGTGGTTATATTCGAATCAAAGATTGTAGTAAAAGCGCGATTAAAACCGGCGTCCATGGCTGCGCGCAAGGTTTTACCTGCTCGATATTCTTCTTTAAATCGTTCAAATATTAATACATTCGCATCTACTGCCATACCCATGGATAAAATAATCCCTGCAATGCCTGGTAATGTTAAAGTGGCATTTAGCATTTTTAAGGAAAACAGTAGTAGCAATACATACAATGCTAAAGTTATGTTCGCGACAAAACCGGATAAGCGATAAAAGAATAGCATAAAGACAACAATTCCCCCAATACCAATGGCAAAAGCAGTCTTACTTTTCTCTTTAGAATCTTGACCAAGGGTTGGTCCTACCGTACGCATTTCTAGAATATCTACTTTTACTGGCAATGAACCAGAACGTAGTAAAATCGCTAATTCTTGGGCTTCCTCAATACTGCGGCTACCCGTTATCACAGCTTTACCACTAGGAATTGGTTCATTTACTACTGGATTTGTCAGCATTTTTTTATCTAGTAATATACTAATATGTTTGCCAACATTTTTCGTTGTTAACTCACCAAATAGCTTGGTACCTTCATCTGAAAATTCTAAGGATACTACCGTACTCTTGTTTTGATTAATTTCAGCTTTCGCATCCTTTAAATCTTTACCTGTCATAACCGTAGTACCACTTTCATCTTGAAACTCTAACAATGCCGTCTTACCTAGCATTTCAATCGCCTTTTCAGGCTCCTTAATACCTGGCAATTCAACAATAATGCGTCTGTCGCCTTGGCGCTGAATAATTGGCTCTGTTAAGCCTATTTCATTTACCCGTTTTTCAATAATCTTTACGACTCGCTGTACAGCATCCTCGTCTACTTTGGCTTCTGGCGTATCAACCGCCTCAAGTACCACATGGGTACCACCTTGTAGATCTAGCCCCTGTTTTATGGATGTAGCAAGAGGTGAAATAAAATAACCAAAAGCTCCTACTATCCCAATCACTACGACCAAAAATTTAGTTAAGTTCCCCCATTTCAAACAGTTCTCCCCCAATCTTATCTTATATAATTTTTTCTATAAACTGGTTCTTATATCATTACAATAACTGGTTGTTATTAATGATTAAATTAAAATGGCAGTTTAAAAAAGCTGCCGCACGCCGGGACATTATCATACGTGCTAGAAATATTTCAAAATACTCCATCACTGGGCAAATGCTAGTATCAATCCGTATATCTAAGGAAATCTTACCTAACTTTTTATCAATGAGCAAGTGACTGCTATCCGCCGCGTAATTAACGCGATCATGAATTTCAAAGGTTGCAAAATCCTTATTCGTTACCCGACTCCGATGCACATCCGACTTATCGGCTAAAATTAATGCGGAAGCAATGTGATTAATAGCATTTCCCCGTTCTTCTTCATGATTACCTATGGCTGAAATAACCAAGGAAATTTCTTCTGGCGCCATGCCAAATCTTGATAAAATCCCATAGGCCATAATAGCACCATTACCACCATGATTGTAACGATTAATCATATTTCCAATGTCATGTATATAGCCTGCAATAGCCGCCAATTGACAATCCCGCTCTGTATAATCCAGTTCCTTGAGAACATGATAGGCCCTGTCCGATATGATGGTGGCATGACGTTTTCCATGTTCTGTAAAACCAAGACGTCCAAGATACTCCGTACTCCGCGTAAGATATACACCTATTTCATGATCTTTTTTTAGGTCTTCAACTGTAATTTCCATTATAGCTTTGCCTCCTGATATATTCTAGTACGCTGCTTACAATCTCTTCTCTGCTTAATTCATCAGTTTGGATATATAAATCAGCATGCTCAACAGCGTCATAAAGACGCTGACGTTGCACAGCTAAACGTTCCTCACCCCAAGGCACCGTTCTGCGCTGGCGAATTGTTTCAAGTTGAGCATCTAATACTACTAGTATATCAGGTTCTTTATGATTCCATAACTTTTTAACTGTGGAATGTTCCTGGGCAACATTATGAGCATCAATACCTAAATCACGCAAGGACTTTACTAAGGTTGTTTTGCCGGAAACGCAGACACCAGCAACGACGATTCGCATGTTTTCACCACTTTACAGTATCTGTTTTACTCCTTTTAACATGGAAAGGATACGCTTAGTCTTTGAATTTTGTAAGTCATTTCCGTATCACAAATCCCCATAACCATGACGGTCATATCATCTCCAGGTCGATAATCATCTAGTTCCAAAGCGTATTCTAAAATACTTTCTGCAATAAAATTGGCATCCTCAGCACTATTTTCAGCAATCAATTTTTCAATCTTAGCAAAATCCATACTTTTACTACGTTTACGCCCAGCAGCTTGAATACCATCCGTATAAGATACTAACAGCATTCCCACTTCTAGGGGTATTTGATACATTAAGGGTTTCATGCGTTTATGTACACCAATGGAGCTAATCTCTTCATCATATACATCCATCCCATATTGATGTTTCACAATTACGGGGCAATTGGAATTGCGACTAAAGACTACCGTCTGCGTATCTAGGTCTGCACTTAATAAGGTAAGTGTCGAGGATACTTTTCCATCTTTAACTACATAAAGGTAATCATGTACAGCGCGTGCTACAGCACCATCTCGTGCCCCTTCGGCAATGAGAGCAGCCGCTTTATTTACGACGAGACTACTAGTAATTTTAGCAGGTTTACCGCTCCCTTGACCATCTGCTAATATGGCCGAAATGCCACCGCTTGGCCTTTCGGCAACTTCAATACTATCCCCGCATTCCGCCATACCATATTTAGTAATCTTCGCAATGCCGATTTTTATTTCCATATTTCTTCACCTAGCTACATAATCTAATATAAAAGTAAGGCTTTCGCCAAGCCTTAGGCCGGCGAAAGCCTTAGATAATCCTGTTTACTCTTGGCCTGTATCACATGGAACAATTCCATCTTCTCTTAATAAATAGTGTACGGGCTTATCATAGGGGTCACAAGGCACCTGGTCAATCATTTGCGTGGTCCATATAGCGCCAATACGCACTGCTTGCAAAGCCTGGGGAATAAAGCGGTCATAATAACCAGCCCCCATCCCAAGGCGATTGCCAGCACAATCATAGGCGACAGCAGGTACTAGGATTACATCAATGAGACAAGGATCAATTAGCGTTAATTGAGTCGGATCAGGGACAAGTAAATTAAATCGTCCCTTCACTAGCTCTTGATGATTCTCAATAATGGCGGCATCCATAATACCAAATTCCGAGCGCATATGTGGCACACAGACAGTTTTCCCTTGTTGCCAAGCATCTTTCAAAATTTCATCCATTTGCGGTTCATCGGGCATGGACAAAAACAACATGATTACCTTAGCCTGCTGATAATATGGCCAAGCATATAGTTGTTGTGCCATTTCCTTACTTCGAGATACAATCTCTGCTTGGGGTAGTTCTCGTCTCTTAGCAAGTAGCTTTACACGCAACTGTTGCTTTTGATTTTTGTTCTTAGCTCTTTGCTTGCTCATTTTGATAGCTTTGCACTGCAGTACGTAAGAAATCCATTTCAACTTTTTCTGCAACCTTTAAGGTAACTTTTTTTGCATCAAGAGACGTAATCGTACCGTACATACCACCAGTGGTAACAACGCGATCACCTTTTTTCAAATTACTTAACATATCAGCACGACGTTGTTGTTCCTTTTTTTGCGGACGATACAGTAAAAAATAAAAAACTACTACCATTAAAAGAATAGGTCCATACGATGCGAGCATTTGAATCATTTCTGGTGACATTCCTGCCATACAATCACTCCTAATTTTTACAGTCTAATATACTCTAAAATTAGTATATTCAACATGAAATACTTAAATCCTCTTTACTTTGTCTTATATTGTGCTAAAAACTCGTCCCTAAACTCCACAAAGGTATCAGCAATAATCGCCTTACGCATTTCTCTCATAAAGTTTAATAAAAAATGTAGATTATGAATCGTAGTTAATCGCAAACCAAAAATTTCGTCCGTTTTAAACAAATGGCGAATATAAGCGCGAGAAAAATTACGACAAGTATAGCAGCTACACTTATCATCAAGAGGTCTAAAATCTTTAGCATATTCCGCATTTTTCACTACTAATCGTCCCCAGCTTGTCATTACTGTGCCATTACGAGCTACGCGAGTAGGAAATACGCAATCAAACATATCAACACCATGCATAACGCCTTCCACTAAACAATCAGGAGTACCAACCCCCATTAAATATCTAGCCTTATTCTGAGGAAGAAGAGGAAGGGTATGTTCTAAGATTTCATACATTAAAGGCTTTGGTTCCCCAACACTGAGTCCGCCAATGGCATAACCAGGGAAATCCATAGCCACTAAATCCTCTGCACTCATGGTTCGTAAATCCTTATACATACCACCTTGGACAATGCCAAAGAGAGCTTGGTCTTTTCTCGTATGAGCGTCTTTACACCGCTGCGCCCAACGGGTAGTCCGCTCTGTGGACTTACGAGTATAATCATGATCTGCGGGATAAGGTATACACTCATCAAAAGCCATAATAATATCCGAGCCTAAAGCCATTTGCACTTCTGTGGCTTTTTCCGGTGAGAGAAATTGTTTGGAACCATCGATATGGGAACGAAAGGAAACACCCTCCTCCGTAATTTTGCGTAATGGGCCTAAGCTAAATACTTGAAAACCACCACTATCTGTCAATATTCCCCTGTCCCAATTCATAAACTTATGTAAACCACCAGCTTCAGCTACTAGTTCAGGGCCAGGACGTAGAAATAAATGATAGGTATTACTGAGAATGATGCCAGCTCCCATCTCCTTGAGTTCATCGGGCGACATTGCCTTTACCGTCGCTTGTGTACCAACTGGCATAAAAATTGGTGTATCAAAGGTTCCATGAGGCGTATGCAAACGCCCTGCCCGTGCTCCGGTCTTAGAACACTGCTTAATTAATTCATAAGTGACTGCCATACTTTTCCTCCTAATGTAACGTCTTTTAAATAATAAGCATTGCATCGCCAAAGCTAAAAAATCGATATTGCTGAGACACGGCTTCTTGATAAGCGGTAAGTACATTGTGTTGTCCGGCTAAAGCACTAATTAACATTAACAATGTGGACTTTGGTAAATGAAAATTTGTGACCGCGGCATCAATCACCTGAAAGGAATAACCAGGATAAATAAAAATCTCTGTCCAGCCGCTTTTTGCTTCTAACCTACCATCCTTAGCAGCCGTTTCTAATGTACGGATGGCTGTAGTACCAATCGCAATGACTTTCCCACCTTGCTGTTTGGTGTTATTAATAAGTTCTGCCGTTTCTGGTGATACAGAATAATACTCCCGATGCATCACGTGATTGGTAATATCCACCGTATTTACAGGCCTAAAGGTGCCTAGCCCCACATGCAAGGTAACAAAGGCTAAGTTTACGCCTTTATCCTGCATCTTTTTC
>JAPUES010000238.1:0-1105 GCA_027492445.1 Sporomusaceae bacterium
CTTTTTAGCCCTAGGATTTTTTACCTACCTCTCTATTCTTGCCTTTCTATTACTTACTAATAAATTCTTGCACTACATAAGCCGATCCCTTGGCATCATAACGAACACCAACGCCTACTTCTGTATAATTAGGATTCAAAATATTAGCTCGATGGCCCGAACTATTCATAAAAGCTTTTTCCGCCGCAACTACATTGCTATTAATCGCTAAATTTTCACCAGCATAGCTATAACTAATCCCTGCTTGTTTCATCCGATCGAAAGGTGACTGCCCTTCCGGATTATAATGAGAGAAAAATTTACGATTAATCATATCCTGTGCATACTTCTCCCCCAAAGCGGTCAGCTGTGCATTGAATTTCAAGGCCTTTAATCCATTACTTGCTCTATCAGCATTTAAAAGATCAAATGCTTTTTTTTCATCTGCTGCCGTGTTAGCACTTGCAGGCGTTGTATTCCCTGCAGGAGATGATGTACTCGGCGAGGAGTTATTATCCGCAGTGGATGTAGTAGAATCCTTTGTTGCGACATTTGTTCCTTTATCGCTACTATGGTTTGAAAGTAAACTAATCAGCCCTAAAGCCGCAATGCCTACAATCAATCCTTTCGAATCATTACTTTTTTCTTCTAGGCTGCTCACTTCTGGAACCGCTGCTAAAGCAGAGGTTGCAAAGGCCCCTCCAAAGGATGTCGTAATAAGAGATGCCGTCAGAAAACTTAATGTGATCATACTCGATAACTTTCTATATTTCAATAACATTACCGCCTTTCTACTTTACATAATTGTTTTGTTTGTCGGGTATTTTTATATTTATTCGCTTTTAGATAAGTATTTTCCTGTTTTGACGGCATGGTAATGTTTACATAACTATAGGAACTATAAAGAAGACAGCTAGGAATCTTCACTAGCTGTCTTCTTTGCAGTTCCTAACTTATTCATTTTATCTGCTACTAATTCTTGAAGATTGCTCCAACCATTTATAATGGCAAACGCTCCCGCACCAACCAGTGCTAAACCATTGATGATTTCATTTATTTTAACAATAACTACAATCCCTGCGAGCACCGCCACAACACCAACGATGAGATGACTGCCAAAATGCAG
>JAPUES010000238.1:1205-6686 GCA_027492445.1 Sporomusaceae bacterium
TCCCATAGTTCTCCATGACTAGGTACAATTCCATAATCAGCTTGCTCTAGCATACACAAGTCTAGCAAAGAATCACCTGCGGTCACTACACATCTTTCCTGTAAAAGTTCTCGTATATAAGCCACAGCAACCCATTTATTTACGACTTGCGGCACAAGATATAGTTTCCTCCCTTGCAAGGATAGATTCCAGCCTTGAGCCTTTGCCCAGGTGCTAAAGCTATCAATATCACCTTGGGGTACCTTCTCCCGTTCTACAATGCAATAGTAAAATAAATCATCGGCTTTGCGAATCATTCCCGCCCAGGATTCATGGCATATCTCTGCAAAGCTAGCCAACAGGTCTTCGCCGAGCAAACAATGCTGGTTCATGCCCTCTAGCACTTGCTTGTGCCAGTGAAGATCGACAGTTCCTTGTACAATAATATTACCCCCATTACTCACTACGCTATAATTAGGAATAATCTGCTCCTGGAACAAAGAAATGCGCCGGTACTGTTCAATGGTACGTGTGGTTACTGGCACAAAAATGCTGTGACTGGCTATGTTTTTTAGTTTTTCAATGGCATCATCCATCATAAATGAGATTTGTCTGCCTTCATATATTTCAATAGAGGTTACTGGCGGTATAGTATTCCCTGAAGGTATGCCAAAGGATTTTGGGGAATAAATTAATGTTTGGTCAAGATCACTAGCAAAGATCATACATCAACCCCCATTGTTTTAATCAACCCGCAGCAAGAATAAGACATCCCTGAAAATTCTTGTACTTCTACTTTTCGTTCTTGGGCTAATAATAAAATATGCTGCAGGTTAGGATTGTTCTTATCATCAACGAGTATTTTCCAAGGAATGCGCCGTAATAACACCCGCGTAGTTTCGCCTACGCCTGGCTTAATCATATTAATATCTGGTATTTCAAAAATCTTTTGCAGTTCTTTAATCTTTTCTATTCCTGCCCAGCTTGGCAGTTCTTCCTTCTTCAAGAGTTCTTCTGCTGCAGCGGCTGCCTCACAACCAATGTTTTTAAAATGGCTTACAATCCTTTCAATAAACAACCCGGAAACATCTTCTTCCCGCCACTGTTTATAAAACTTAGCACCATGAAAATCCAGCTTACCAATAAGGTCCCTGCGATGTACGGTACGACTGATTAAACCAGATACGGTGGAGTTTAAGCATGCACTAGGAATACAAAAATCCTCCCGCGTTCCATATAGTCGGACGCAGTGCCCTGGATCTGCTAATACTGCCAAATCCGCTTCAAGATGACTGTCATATTTTTGATTAAATTCTTGACAAGCCTTCGTAAGTTCTGCGGTAATGGCCCCTTTTCCCGTCCAGCCATCAATAAATTGTAACGTACAACCAGGGTGCTCTTGCATCATATACAACATAGCATTTTCATCAATGCCCTTACCGCGAATAATAGAAATACTATAATGAGGCAAAGAAATATCATACTTTTCTTGTAAGTAACGTTTTATCAAAATACCAATGGGTGTTCCGGCCCGGGCTAAGGATACGAGAACAAGGGACTTACCTTTTAATCTTAAAATTTCCTCAGCAACAATCCCAACGGCTAGGGCAATCTTTGCCCCAGTAGCATAGAGCATTTGATGGAATAATTCAATATATTCTGGTCTTGGTTGGTATTCTACTGGCAACATCTCAGAATAATGGGTACCACTTTGTATGGCTTCTTCTCGCTTGTGGTTATCCCATTCTGGGACGAGCCCGCTAATATCTTTTAATAAGAAAACTACATCTTCAGGACTATAACTACCGATAGGCTGAGGATGGGAAATAAAAGGAAGTCTATCAATCACCGGCATCATCTCCTGTTATTAACTTTCCTATACGCAGGTTACCAAACATATTCTAGGAATCCCTAAGGAAGCAAAGGACTCTAATAAAGAATCTAAGTGACTGCCCTCTACCCCTCGTTCTAAAAAAATAAACACTTCATCATAATGGACAGCTGGCACATTATAGACATAATTCACAATCGAATTATCTTCTGGACTAGAAAAAGAAAGGGCCTGTTGTACAGCATACTCCCGATTATCGTTAGGGTGAATGGGACTCCTAGTCGTAGATTGCACGCTAACCCCCTCTCCCATATAACTAGCAAGCTTAAAGGGAATATACATAAATTCCCCTGTTCCTAGGCATAGGGTTTTCTTACCTTGCCGTTTTTGCGCCAATAAAATACCGATTTCTTGTAGTTTACTCTCCAAAGAAAGCTGCTCAGTGCTACTGATACCAAAGCGCCCTGTGGAATGTAAATAAGGCATAGAATTTATCACACCTTGTGTATTCACTGAAGATATTCCCTGGAATACATCTAGCTTGTTTTCTAAGGCGATCCTATCCACTACAGGCTTTTCTTGACTCGTAAGAATCTGGGTATTGGCGTTCTGGTCTACAGGCTTACCACTTACAGTAATACTACCTGACAATAAAGAAATCATATGAATGGTAATTCCTAGTTCTTTCTCAACCTGAACAAAGCTTTCTTTTTGTTCCTCGGAGCGCCAATCTAAGAGAGAAGCTACCCCATACTGTCGCCGGGGATATTTCCGTTGAATCGCCCGAATAAAATTCAAGGCCGATTTACCCGTGGTAATTTCATCATCGACGAGCACAATCATATCCTCATTTTCAAACAAGTCAGGCTTCATAGCATAACAATAATGTTCTGTCGCATGGCTGTGTTCTTCAGAGAACTGCAGCACATCACCAATTCCCAGGATAGTTTCCCGGGTGGTATGAATGTACTGAGCGTTTTTTGCATAGCAGCTAAACATACTATGTCCTAAGGCCGTTGCCGTCTCGGCAAATCCGATAAACAAGGTTTTTTGCGGTAATGGCAAGGGATGATCCTTTATATATTTCCAGGTATTATCCCGTGCTAAAGGAGTTGTAAATGCCTGAGCAAAGTCGCAATGTTGTTCCCATACTTGTTCATTATATACCATACTGACAAAACGTGCGGCCAAAGCGGCGCCACCAATAAAAGGAATCAAGGGGTGAACCGGAATATGTTTACCTAACACTTTACTGACAAACAAAAAGCCGCGTTTGGTATTTCTCCTAGCGGCCATAGAAAATAATGAATTTATAGGAATGTCATACACATTACGCGCCACAAGAATTTCTACCTTCAAGTCAGCTAAAATAGCATAGGAATAATAATTAGGTGAGTAAGCTGGTAAAGTTATGCTGTTCATTAAACACTCCATAAATTTTTGATTTTATCATGATTTTTTGCGCCCAACGCAAATGGGGTTTAATTTCATTCATTTTATTGGCATATTGGCTGGCAATTACGCCAAGTCCACCATGATTGCTAGCAAGAATACTCGAAGCATCCATATATTCTTCATGGGTTACTACGCACAAGGCTTGTACTGGCTTAATATGGCTAGGATGAATAATCGTCTTACCAATTAATCCATTGGCCTTATCCAAAATAACTTCATGAATTAGGCCATCAATATAACGGCATATTATATTTTCCCTTACTCCCCGCCCAGCTTGCCCTAAGGATTCAGCAAAGATCCCTTGCCTTAGCTGGGGTTTTAGCACTCGTTCGCTAGAATAAAATTCCCACACCGGCCCTGGTATTACATAACCATTATCCGGCCTGGTAAAAATATTTATAATATCCGTAATACAACTACCAATTACCCTTATATCATAAATAGTCATATCCGGGCTGCGTCTAAGGCCAAATAATCCGGAAAAATCCGT
Source organism: Sporomusaceae bacterium (assembly GCA_027492445.1). GTDB lineage: Bacteria > Bacillota > Negativicutes > DSM-13327 > DSM-13327 > CTSoil-075. Next base: position 4,961 of record JAPUES010000238.1, read on the forward strand.
AGCGCCAATACGTACATTTAACACCAAGGAGCGATAAGAATCTAAGATACTTTTAATTTCCAGCAGATTTTGTTGTCGGCTTTCAATATTAATAATGTCAGGGGATTCTAAGATAGGCATGGCATAAATAGCTTTTTCCTGACCTTTATTGATTTCTAATAAAGTCCTAAGATATTCCTCGCCATTGCGCGCTGTAAATTTCGGAAAAATAAAACCTGTTACCAGTGAAATGTTCTCTGCTAAAACCTGGGCAATACGCTTCATTTGCTCAGCACTACGGATTCTCACAAAAATAAAGGGAATATCCTCTAAGCAAATCCTCCCCTGGGCTACCGTCAATGCTAATTCTTTAATCTGAGATACAATTGACTCTTCTCCTTTTAGTACCTCATTATCGCCAATCGCATCTTCCAAGCACAAAACCATGGAGGTTAGGCCTTTTAATTTACCACCACTAATATCCTGGGCTATGGTACTGCGCGTTGCTGGCATATATAAAGTAGCACCCAAGGCATGTTCTAATAGTTCTTTATTGCTAACATCGATGGGCTGAGGGCACTGAAAAAATAATTCTTGTTCTTCTTGAGCAGAAAGATAATTAAAATAACGCATTATGCTTCACCTTTACGCAAATGGTGAAGAACAAAGGTACTAAGAAAAACAAGAATTAGTGTACCAAAAAACACCACATTGCTAACGTGAATATCAAACACGGAAGCCATCATTTTCACCCCAATAATACCAATCAAAATATAGGCCGTTGTTTCGAGCTCTGGGTAACGCTCAATTAAAGTAAGGAATATCTGAGCAACACCACGCATCATCATAACACCAAAAATCCCGCCCAAATACAATACCCATATTTGTTCACTGATCCCAAAGGCTGCGAGCACACTATCAATACTAAAAGCAATATCCATGATCTCTACTGCAAGTACTGTACGCCAAAAACCAGCTGGCGCAGCAACAGCCTCATCTTTCTCTTCTTTATTCTTATTGAGAAAGAATTGAAATGCCATCCATAGTAGGTAAAGGGCTCCAGCCGCTTTTATCCACCAAATCTTAATTAAATAAGTGCCCAGTCCAATCGCAATAAACCTAAAAAGATAAGCCCCTAGTATGCCATAAAACAAAGCTTTCTTTTGATCTTTTTTGGGTAAATGTTTTACCATTACTGCAAGTACTAAGGCATTATCTGCAGATAAAAGCCCTTCTAGTACAATTAAGCTACCGATGATTGCCCAGTTAAGAGGATTATATATTACACTTAAAAAAGCATCCATACTAAAAAATTGAGAATAACTACTAATTGCACCTAGGATAAATTCACTCATTGATATTCCTCCAACGATTCTAACAAGTTAAGCCTTGCCAATTATTTAGCAGTAGGCAAAAGATTTTTAATCCAATTTCCAAAGCCTTGAGGATTTCTCGTTTGAATGAGCACTACTCCTGGCCCTTTAAAACGACAAACAAGCATCTCCCCTGAGGTGAAGCTAGATATCCAGCCCGAGGAAGCCTTTTCAATCTTATACTCCATGTACTCAGGCCACGCCACGAGATGGCTATTATCAATAATCCGCTCTTCCCCTGCCGCTACATTAATCCCATGAATCCCCCCATAGGAATTTAAAAATACCGTTCCTCTACCACCAACTTTCAAAGTGAAGAATCCTTCACCTGAAAATAATCCTTGCATTAAGTTTTGCATTTTACTAGAAACTTC
>JAPUES010000239.1:0-1646 GCA_027492445.1 Sporomusaceae bacterium
AGAATAAAGAGAATCTCTACATTCTCCTTATTCTTTCTTTTATCGACAAATCCTTCCATGGAATTGCTAGGAAACCATCTTATAGTAAAAGGATACTTTGGTCCTATCAAAAGAATCGGAATTCAAAAAAATAAAAAGATAGGTGAAGTAAAGGGGGAAGGCAGATACACGTCGAATTATCGCACTAATAGCTTATGGTTTAGATTGGTTCGATAAATAGCTGAGAAGGAGCAGATGATAATGGCGAGAAACTTCATCAGTGTTATATATTGCATTTTATTACTAATTATGATGCCATCAGTATGTATGGCCATGGAATTTACTTCCACTGAACAAGCCTATCTGGAGAAACTAGGTAGGGTTACTGTGGCTGTTGACCCTGATTGGGTTCCCTTCGAAGGAATTAATGAAAAAGGGAAATATGAAGGAATTGCTGCTGATTTATTAGCCCTTATTTCCGTTCGAACTGGTATTGAGTTTGAGCTTGTACCGACAAAATCCTGGGATGAGAGCTTAGAAGCATCGAAAACAGGAAAATGTATGATTCTTAACTTTCTCAATCAAACTCCGGAACGTGAAAAATGGCTGATTTTTACAGAACCGACCTTTACTGATAATAATGTATTCATAACACGAGAGGAACACCCCTTTATTGCTGATCCAAATTATTTCTCAAATGAGACAATTGTATTTCCTACCGGAACAGCGATGGAAGAACTCATTCGAAAAAAATATCCCAATCTTAGAATTATTACCGTTGATACCGAGTTAGAAGCTCTGAAAATGGTTTCAGAAAAAAAAGCAGATATGACAATGCGCTCGCTCATTATTGCTGCTTACACTATCAAAAAAGAGGGGCTATTTAATCTTAAGATTGCAGGACAATTACCTAACTACACTAATTATCTTCGGATGGGAATTGTAAAAGATGAGCCAATACTTAGAGATATTCTCAATAAAGCTATTAATACCATCACACCTGAAGAAAGATGGCAAATTGTTAACAAACATGTTTCAATTAATGCACAAACTACTGTAGATTATAAATTAGTATTTCATATTCTTATCCTATTTAGTGTGTTAGCCATGATAGGATTTTATTGGAATTATCAATTGAAAAAGCACAATGAAGAACTGATTAAAGTCTCAGAAAGGGATACTTTAACTGGACTTTCCAACCGTACAAAACTCGATAATCAATTTCGGTTGGAATTTGAGCGTGGGAAGCGTTACAATTGTCCTTTTTCTATTATTATTTTTGACATTGATAATTTTAAAAAGGTTAATGATGACTTTGGTCATCTTATGGGAGATAAAATACTCATTGAGATTGCCCACATTGCGAAAGTAAATGTTAGATCTGTCGATACGATAGGTAGATGGGGTGGTGAAGAATTCTTGGTGATTTGCCCTGAAATGAGGATACAAGAGGCGCTACTTCTAGCAGATAAAATACGAAATGCTATCCAACTACATTCTTTCGAAAGTAAGAGAGAACATACTGTCAGTGCAGGCGTTGCTATGTTTGTAACTGAGGATAGTGTTGATTCTCTTTTGCATCGTGCAGATACCTACCTCTATGAAGCAAAGAAAACAGGAAAAAATCGCGTATGTTCACTTCAAAGAATGGAGTAAAAAAGATTGTT
>JAPUES010000239.1:1746-6660 GCA_027492445.1 Sporomusaceae bacterium
GTGGAAAATTTGGTAAGTACTTTAGCTCAGGATGAAAGGATTACAGGTATTAACTCTGAAAGTTTAAATAATTACACACAGTTCGGTTCGGATGATTTTTCTTATCGCAATGATTCCTTAGAGAGTACATTAAACCGATACTTTACAACAGTAAAGCATAACCATAACAATATTGGAACGGTATTTTTAGGTTCGGCTTGGGGCGGGTATATGGAAACACCACATTTTTTTCCTAAAAACCCTTATGACCCTAGACTGCGATCCTGGTACCAAGAGACAGTGAAACATAGAGGGCAAAACATTACCACCGACCCTTATGTTACGTCTGTTACGGACCAAATGGTGATAAGTGTTACCCATACTGTGGAACGGAGCAATGAGACTGTTGGCGTAGTAGGGATCATGTTGTATTTGGCAGAGTTTCAAAAGAGGGTATCCCATACCAAAATTGGTGAAACAGGATATTTGATGGTGCTCAATCCTAATAATAAATTTGTTGTTAGCCCCAAGCATCCAGAATGGCTACTAAAAACTCCGGAAGAAATTAATAGTGAACCCTTGCGTGGATTAGAAGAAAAAATCAATACGCTAGTGCCTTATACTACGGATGATGGGGATCAAGTTATGCTAGTCAATCCTTTCGATAAAAGGGGCTGGAAAGTTGTAGCTATTATTGACCGAGCAGAACTTACAAGTCAAGGGATGATGATTCGTAATATCATCATTGGAGTATATAGTATTACGTTACTACTTGTTTTACTTGCAATCACTTATGCTACTACCCGTATCACACGTCCCTTGGTACTCATGACTGATGTGACAACGCAAATGGCTCACGGAAACCTAGAAATCACAGAGATTGCTGTAACAACGCAAGATGAGCTGGGGCAATTGGCCGAATCCTTTAGCATAATGGCGCAAAGCCTAAAAAAATCCTATACTGATTTGGAACTGCGCATTGAGGAGCGACGACAAGTTGAAGAAGCTCTGCGTGAGGCTCATGATCATTTAGAGTTTAAAGTAGAAGAAAGAACTCAGGAATTTATTGCCGCCAATCAAGAATTACAGGTTATAAATGAAGAACTGATTGCAACTCTTGATCAATTAAAAAGGACGCAAGATCAACTTGTAAAGACGCAAAAGATGGCGGCACTAGGAGGATTAGTAGCAGGGGTAGCTCATGAAATCAATACTCCTGCTGGCGTTGCTTTGACCGCTGCATCTCACTTAGAAGAAATAACAAAGGAAATCTTAGAAAGGTATGACAGTAAAAGTTTAAAACGCAGAGACTTTGAAGACTATATTGAAGAATCTGGTCAGGCAGTTCGGGCCATTCTGTCTAATTTGCAACGCGCGGATCAATTGATTCGTAGCTTTAAGCAAGTGTCAGTGGACCAGACTAGTGAAGCACGCCGCGTGTTTAACGTAAAAGAATATACTGAAGAAATTCTACTGAGCCTTTCCGCTAAGTTAAAGAAAACCCAACACACTGTCAGTGTTCAGTGTGATGAGGGGATAGAATTTGATAGCTTTCCAGGGGGATTTTCTCAAATTCTAACTAATTTGCTAATGAATGCTCTTAATCATGGTTACCACCCTGGTGACGCTGGACATATGGTTATTTCTATTGTAAAGGAAGATTTAGAGCTAATTCTAAAGTTTTCCGATGATGGCAAGGGTATGGAAGCTAAAGTATTAGAAAAAATATTTGATCCTTTCTTTACGACCCAGCGAAATGCTGGTGGAAGTGGACTTGGATTGCACATTGTGTATAATATTGTTACCCAACAATTTAAAGGTACTATAGAATGCCAAAGCTCGATTAATCAAGGAACTATCTTTACAATAACCTTTCCCTTAGAAATGAGGGATTGTGAAAGTAAGGTGTAGACATAATTATGAATCCTTACTTTCAACTGCAGGAATAAGAAAAAATCAAAACAAGCGTCTGAAAACCAGTGCTGTTACTGGCTTTTAGATGCTTGTTTTACCTTGGGGCATGTTAACTATAATAGTAAATTATAGAATTTTTGCAAGAATTGTGAAAAGGAAAAGAGAAATATCCAAAACACAATGAATAGGGGGCTCACATAGATGATGTATGATCACATTGGTTTTTTTACAGCATTTGCATCTGGGGTAAGTGCTGTAATATCAATATTCGCATTAAGCGTAAGTTTTTATGTATACAGAAGAGATCGGGTAGAAGTTAGCCTGCATGGGAGAGTCGGTAAAAATATTGTTGACCCAACGGAAGTAAGTGATACAATTGATCGCTATTACTTAGAAATTACAGTGACAAATAGTGGCCGACGCTCGGTAACAATTACAAGTTTAGCGGGAAATTGTTATCCTTGGTGGGGTTCTTCATGGCCAATACTTGCTCAAATACCTTATATAAAAAGTATAATATTAGAGAAAAATAGTAAGCATGAATGGAAGAAATTTCAACTCGTAACATCAACTGCCATTCCGGTTTCTCTTCATGGCGGGGATTGTATCGTAGAAACTTTTATGATGAATCGAACGCTAGTTAAAGATTTACTTTTATCCCGGGGGATTTATGCAATTGATAGCACGGGTAAGACATGGAAGCTTCCTGCTAAGTTTCTAAGCGATATTAAATGGGCGGTAGATAAAAATAAATTATTAAATAAAGTCTAATTTTAAATTGCTATTATTTTTTATTTGTGGGATAATATCCAGCAAATAGGAGTGATGGTATGTTAAATATGTTTCGTTCGGTTCCAATGTATGTGTGGTTAATTGCCCTAGGTCATGGTATTACAGATTTATCACCAGGAGCGCTGTATGTGGCACTGCCCTTCTTAAAAGCTAAGCTAGGGCTAACGTATGCACAGGTCAGTGCGATTGTCATGATGCAAAATATAACGGCTTCCCTCAGTCAACCTTTTTTGGGTTATTTTAGTGATCGTAAGCCAAGGCCTTGGCTTATGCCAATGGGATGTCTTTTGTGTGGGGCAGCTATGCTAGGGGCTTTACTCGTAGATGATTATCATTTGGTATTATTATGTACTGCTTTAAGTGGCTTTGGAAATGCGGCTTTTCATCCAGAAGCTGCAAAAGTGGTGAATCGTTTGAGTGGCAAAGCGATTGGAAAGGGAGCTAGTTTATTTAGCGTTTGGGGCAGCATCGGCGTGGCATCAGGCTCAATGCTGATGGCATTATTACTATCCCAGGGAGCTGGAGGGTTATTGTATTTTTATATAGTACCTTTTTTAGTAAGTGGTGCAGCACTATTCTATGTAGCTGTAACGTTGCCACCAGCCGCAGGTGCTCCAAAAGGCAGCTTGCGTCATCTTACGGCGTCCTTTGACTGGTCCCTTATGTCCTTGCTAGGAATGGTGGCGGCTAGGGCAACTGTATCCTCAGGGATTAGTGCTTTTGTGCCCCTGTATTATGTTTCTTATTTAAATGGCAGTACCTTATATGCAAGCTCGCTATTAACTGTGTATATGGCGGCTGGTGCCTTTGGTACCATGCTAGGGGGTCTTATGAGTGATAAGTATGGTAGTAAGACTGTAATGGTGTATTCTATTCTTCCCCTATCTTTACTCATGTATGTATTTCGATTTGCTGAGGGCATATGGCCATTCTTTATTTTAGCAATTGTTAGTGTTTTATTGACGGCTACTTTTACTAGTAGCTTGGTGTTAATACAAAAAATGATGCCGAATAATGTTGGTATGGCCTCAGGTCTCAATCTTGGCTTTAGCGTAGGCTTAGGAACGATGGGTGTGCTCGCATTAGGTAAAGTAGCAGATCTATGGGGAATGCCAATGATTTTTGATATTTTAGCATTTTTACCCATGATTGCCTTGGGTTTAACAGTATTCATTCGAGAACCAGTAAGAGAAGAGGGCGTAAGAGCTGAGGCTTAGGGATAAAAAGTATAGAAATATGGAGGGACGATATAATGACGGTTTCTTTAGTCCGAGGGCAAAAAGTTAATTTTACAAAAGAATATCCTAGTATAAAAAAAGTGGATATTAATTTGCAATGGAGCCTTAAGAAAAATATAGGGACAGTGAGTAGTGAATTAGAATTAGATGCCTCCCTTTTTTTACTTGATGCTGCAGGGAAATGCCGTGGTGACCAGGATATGGTTTTCTATGGCAATGCCAATGGCTATAATGGGGCAGTAGTACATGAAGGCAAAAAAAACGTCGGTAACGTAGTCCAAGAAGGACTTAAAATTGATCTAGATAAGTTGCCGAGGGATGTAGAAAAGGTGGCTGTTACCCTGACCATTTATGAAGGTGGGAAGCGCCAACAATCTTTTTCCATGGTAGAAAATATTAGTGCTTCTATTGTTGGTAACAATGAAAGTGCAGCAGTATGCCGCTTTGATCTTAGTGGAGAGTTTACAGTGGAAACGGCAATTGTGGTCTGTGAACTGTATCGTAAGAATGGAGAATGGCGCTTGAATGCGGTTGGTGCAGGATATCAAGGAGGACTAGTCGCCCTTTGTCAGAGTTTTGGTATTGATGTTAGTGAAGAGGAGAATGAGCCAGAAATAGCGCCAACACCAGTAGCTAAGCCTCCTGCTTTCAACAATCGAGCAACCCCGCCGCCCTTTCCAGCAATTAATTTAAGCAATCCAACGGCGAAAATCTCCTTGCCAGGTGCTGAAACTACTCGTTGCGCACCGATGAATCTAAGCCTGCCATCGGCAGTAGAAGCTGCTAAAGCTTCAGCGAATCCCCCTGTTCTACTTCTTTGTCAATGTGGTGCTGCGTTGAAAATAGGTGCTAAATTTTGTACAGCCTGTGGCAAACCAAGGTAAGGCATGTAGATGGTACAGTAAAAAGCTTTCACTTTTTGGGTAAGTGAAAGCTTTTTCTTATGTGCGCCCAGCATGGGCGCTTACTCGTCGGTGCAAGTCCGATACGG
>JAPUES010000240.1 GCA_027492445.1 Sporomusaceae bacterium
ATGGCGTTACTTTCTGCTGTATTACTAGAGGAAGTAGTATCCGGGGCAGAAGAATTACTCATGGAGTCCGTTGCGGCTTGGAGACGAAGGGCAGCAACGTCTACTTGGCGCTTTGCAATGGCTCCTTGCTCATATAGCTTTTGCAGACGATTGTAATCTCGTAAGGCAGTATCATAATTTGTTTGTCCTTCAGGGGAAATTCCTCCTCTTTTAGGGCCTGAGGAGATGTTTCGATAGGGGGTAGAAGATAGGACGAGCTTGGCAAGAGGTTGGTCAGTTTTGACAGTTTGCCCTTCGGTTACATAGACTTCGCTAATGGATCCGGAAAACTCTGTTTGTATGGGGGCAGATTTAGGACTCTCTACAGAAGCAGTACTAAGGAGTTGTACTGGCTTGTTCATGGTGGCGACGGGAAGAGCTGTAACACGCGCTGTAGGAGGAAAACCTTGTGCCCAGTTTGGAAATAAATTGTATGAGGAAGCTGCGAATAATGCTCCTAGGAGGAAAAGGGCTAGCACCGAGATAGGGACTCTATGTAATAAAAAGAATTTTTTCATAGCCGTCATCTCCAATAAAAATGTTTTAACTTTACTATGTTCTCACTTTTTTCTTTTTGCGTCAAGGTTTCTTAGGATATTGAAGATGAAATTTATGGTAAAGAGTAAAAACTGTTTGTAAGAGTGAAAATATGGGAATGATTAGTAGTAGTTGGAGGTGTATAATGAAAAAATATACAACAATACTACTTGTTGCACTGATATTTTTTGCTGGCAATGGGCGGCTTTATGCAAATTGGGGGTGGGATGCAACGGATGATCCCGTGCCTTATTATCATCAAGAGTGGGGTAAATGGTATCAATATGAAGATACCAAGGTTTTCATGGTGCAAATTGAATCAAATACCTATAAATATGTATTTGATGCTCAGGGAGAACTGCTTGGCGGGTGGGTGACTGGCATGCCCATGCGATTATGACCTTTGTTTAAGAAATGGTAATCAAATAAAGAATACGTTATCCCATTAAATCCTGCTAAGTAATGCAGGATTTTTTCATTTTAATGGTAAATATAATACAAAGATATCCTTTGTAAGTAGAAGTACTGTCTACGAGCTAAAGCTTGTTCTTAGAATAGCCTTTGCTCTGAGAAATAATTTGGAGGTGTATGTATGTCAATTCATGTATTAGCTGGTAAAAAAGCACCAAAGTCCATTTTAGTGAATATCCCTCGTTTGATTAGTGCTTATTATGTTAATTGTCCAGATGTAAATGAACCAACACAAAAAGTAGCCTTTGGTACCTCTGGGCATCGTGGTAGTTCTTTAAAATATAGCTTCAATGAAGCTCATATTCATGCCATTACCCAAGGAATCTGTGATTATCGAAAAGGCCAAGGGATAACAGGACCCTTATTTATTGGGTTTGATACCCATGCCCTGTCTGAGCCTGCTTTTATTTCAGCCATTGAAGTGTTAGCCGCGAATGGAATAGAAACCATGATTGCGAAAGATATGAATTATACGCCGACCCCTGCCTTGTCCCATGCTATTTTGACCTATAATAAGGGGCGAAAAAATGGTTTGGCAGATGGGATTGTAATTACTCCTTCTCATAATCCTCCTGACAATGGGGGGATAAAATACAATCCACCCAATGGGGGACCAGCAGATACGGATATTACCAAGTGGGTGGCGGATAGGGCCAATGACCTATTAAAAAGTGGTAATAAAGAAGTGAAACGCATACCTTATGAAAAGGCCTTACAGGCTGTGAATATTCGGGAATTTGATTTTGTCACTCCTTATGTGAATGATTTAGGAAATATTATTGATATGGAAGTCATCAAATCAGCAGGACTAAAGCTAGGAGCAGATGCCCTTGGTGGGGCAGGGCTTGGCTACTGGATGCCCATTGCAGAACGATATGGTCTAAATATTGAAATGATAAATGGTTATCCCGATCCAACCTTTAGTTTTATGAATGTGGATGGGGATGGTAAAATACGAATGGACTGCTCCTCCCCCTATGCCATGGCTGGACTCATTGAAATGAAAGATAAATATGATTTGGCTTTTGGCAATGATGCGGATTTTGATCGTCATGGTATTGTAACGCCTAGTGTGGGACTTATGAATCCAAACCATTATCTTTCTGTTGCCATATCTTATTTATTCATAGATCGTCAAGGATGGCGCAGCGATGCCGCCATTGGTAAGACTTTAGTGAGTTCTTCCATGATTGATCGTGTTGCCGCGGATCTTGGTAAAAAACTTGCGGAAGTTCCTGTAGGCTTCAAATGGTTTGTAGATGGCTTAGTGGATGGTTCCTTTGGTTTTGGTGGGGAAGAGAGTGCTGGTGCCTCTTTCCTCAAAAAAGATGGCACAGTGTGGACTACAGATAAGGATGGCATCATTCTATGCTTGCTGGCTGCTGAAATTACCGCCAAAACGGGACGAGATCCTGGTGAACACTACCTAGAGCTAACGAAGAAATTTGGTGCGCCAGTATATTCCCGTATGGATGCAGTTGCTAACTTAGCGCAAAAGGCTGTTTTAGCAAAACTGTCACCACAACAAGTCACAGCGGATGTTCTTGCTGGTGAAGAAATTACAGCAAAGCTCACTAAGGCTCCTAGCAATCAGGCCGATATTGGCGGATTGAAGGTTTGTACTGAGAATGGCTGGTTTGCAGCTCGCCCTTCTGGCACAGAAGATGTCTATAAAATCTATGCAGAAAGCTTTAAAGGGGTAGAACATTTAGAGCAAATCCAAAAAGAGGCTAAACAAATTGTAAGTGATACTTTTGCAACTGCAGGGGTGTAGTAAGCTTTTATAATATACAAAGATGATTCCTCTGGGGATGCTAATGGATTTTTTTCTACCATTTGCTTTTCTAGTGGAATCATCTATTTAAGTGGGGAAAATTCATGCAGGGAGGTTTTTATGTCGCAGAAGAAAGGATTGTTATTTGTTTTGCCCATCCTTATGGTAGTTGCTATTCTTGGGGGGATTTTTTTCTTTCAGACTCCTGCCATCCTGCCGAGTGCTAGTATTGCCTTTGCAGCAGAGCATCTTACCTTGACTTGGGCTGGAGACCCTCAGACAAGCCAGACTATTACTTGGAAGACGGAGGAGCCAGCTAGGGGCAACCAAATCCAATACAGCGAGGCAAAAGGAGAAACTGTTATTCCGCAAAATGCTAAGATACTTGCTGGAGAGACGGAAGAATTATCAACCAATTTAGGTATGGAATATATCCATTCCCTGACCATAACAGGACTAAAACCTGGGACTTCCTATCTCTATCGGTGGGGGGATGGGGAAACTTGGAGTGCGGTTCATAGTTTTAAGACAGCGCCCCTACGTTCTTCAAATTTTACCTTTTTAGTGTTTGGTGATTCCCAAAGCAGTAACTATGACGTTTGGCGTAACACCTTGCAACAAGCCTATCAAGCGAATCCTCAAAGTGCTTTTTTTATCAATGCAGGGGATTTGGTCGACGTAGGTCAGGATTATGCCCAGTGGAAGGCTTGGTTTGCTGCGGCCCAGGGGGTGGTAAGTAAGATTCCAATTATGCCCATAGCAGGAAATCATGAGTCTTATACCCCAGAAAGAAGGTTCTCCATGCCTACATTGTTTACTGCTCAGTTTAAGCTACCATTAAATGGGCCAGAAGGTCTTAAGGGGCAGGTCTATTCTTTCGACTATGGAGATGTACATTTTAGTATGTTAGATAGCCAAGAAGGGGAGCAGAGAAATTTTGTGCCTGAGATGCTAGCCTGGCAAAAAGACTGGCTAGCAAGGGATTTGGCAGCAACAAATAAAAAATGGAAAGTGGTCTTTACTCATCGCCCTCCCTATAATAATAAGTGGTCTAGAGATGGAGGAAATATTCGCAGTGCCTTCGTACCTATTTTTGATAAATATCATGTAGATGTGGTATTTAGCGGTCATGACCATGTTTATGCTCGTACTTATCCTCTTTACAATGATCAGGTCGTAGAGAGTACAGAGCAAGGGACGGTCTATGTAGCTACGGGGCGGAGCGGGACAAAATACTACCATGATGTAGTAAGTAAAGAGTGGAATAGTTTTTTTTATAATCCTAAGGCGGAGCCTAATTATATTAGGGTCGTGGTAGAGGAGGGAAGAATAATAATTAGTGCTTACACCCAACAAGGTCTTTTAATTGACACTTGGAGGATTGAAAAATAAAAGTAAAAATAGGCATAAAAAAGTTCCCTTGTCAAAGACAAGGGAACTTTAAAGTTCCGATTAACGGTTGTTGCTGAAACAGTCTCTGCAATAAACAGGACGGTCGCCGCTTGGACGGAAAGGAACTTGAGTGCTGATGCCACAAGCTGCGCAAGTAGCGTCATGCATTTCACGTTGTTGGAAATTGCTGTTGCCACCACGGTTTCCACCGTTTCTTTGCTTGTTAGCAGCTCTGCATTGTGGGCAACGGCCTGGTTCGTTGGTGAACCCTTTTTCAGCGAAGAAATCTTGTTCTGAAGCTGAGAATACGAATTGGTCTGCGCAATCGCGGCATGTTAATGTTTTGTCTTGATTCATGTATATAGCCTCCTTAGAATGTATATTACCCAAATAGTTAATGGAGAATACTCAATTTCATCTATTTAAGAACTATTAAAGTATACGATTAATTTGACCAGAAGTAAAGAGATTTTATAAAAGTTTTTAAAATTATTAATTTTCTGTACAAATAAGGCTTCCAGACATAAGAAAAAGCCTTGTCAATGACAAGGCTTTTTATATTGCTACTAACGGTTGCTGCTGAAGCAGTCTCTGCAGTAAACAGGACGGTCACCACTTGGACGGAAAGGTACTTGGGTGCTTACGCCACAAGCTGCACAAGTTGCATCATGCATTTCGCGTTGTTGGTAGTTGCTGTTACCGCCACGACCACCACCGTTGTTTTGTTTGTGAATTGCTCTGCATTGAGGGCAACGACCTGGTTCGTTAGTGAACCCTTTTTCAGCGTAGAAATCTTGTTCTGATGCTGAGAAGATGAATTGTTCTGCGCAATCGCGGCACGTTAAGTTTTTGTCTTGAGTCATGTTAAATAGCCTCCTCGAATCTGTTACCAAAATAGCTCTAAAATAAAAACTATTTAGGACTATTAAATTATATAATATCTGAATTCAGAAGTAAAGGATTTTACACAAAAATCCTTATAATAAATATTTAGTGACGAACAGGAGGAAAAATAAGTTGAGTATGGAATCATGAAAATAGACCATAAAATCACTTAGAGGTAGGAGAGTCATAATGGCGGTGCAGAAGAAACAATTAGTTTTTGATGCTGGTATTGGCGGAACCAAACCAGAAAATATTATAAATACAACGGTGAGTTGTCCCTTTTGTGATAGAAATCAGTTAACGGACATTATTGCAAGTGATGGACCCCTCTTATTACTAAAAAATAAGTACCCGGTTTTACTCAATACTCTACAAACCGTTCTCGTTGAAACCTATGAATGTGATACAGAGTTATCCTTGTATTCAAAAGAACATTTACATAAGGTCATTGCCTTTGGCATAAAACACTGGCAAGAAATGATAGATAGTAAAGAATTTGCTTCTGTGATTTTTTATAAGAATCATGGCCCTTATTCTGGTGGGACCATTCGGCATCCTCACATGCAAATTGTGGGTTTGCAAGAGATAGACTATAGGATGAATATTGCAGAAAATAGTTTGCAGGGAATTGTTATCCATCGAAAATTTGGCGTGGAGCTAAAATTAGCAACAGAACCGGCTAGTGGTTTCTTAGAATTTAACGTAGCGCTGCATAGCATAGCCTATATCAATGACATGGCCGATTATATCCAAATCATTACTCATTATTTGCTGACCCATTTCCATAGAAACTGTAAAAGCTATAATTTGTTTTTTTACCAACTGAAAGATCAAATTTTTGTAAAAATTATGCCAAGGTTTGTTACATCCCCCTTATTTATTGGCTATTCCATTCCTCAAGTATCCAGTCGAGCCATGGAGGTAGTGAGAGAAATACAACAGCTATATTTTTCGAAAGGATAAAAATTAGCAGGATTTAAAGTTTGCAAGACGAATCAAACTATAAGAATGGAATAGAGGTGTAGATATGGAATTTTTTAAATGGGATGAAAAATATTCTACCAATATTGACAAATTTGATGCGGACCATAAACATTTAATTGCCTTATTTAATAACGTCTATGATCGGGTTTTCCAATGTGAAGATATTGACGCAGAACGAGAATTAACAGATGAAACCTTAAATGAACTCGGGGATTATGCAAGGGATCATTTTGCCGCTGAAGAAGAATTGATGGTTAAATTTAACTATCCAGAATATAAAGACCATAAGGAAAAACATGATGCATTTATAAGTGAAGTAAATAAATTATTAGAAGAACATGTAGAGGGCAGGGGAGCCTTCTCTTTTCCTACATTTCTTCTTGTGAAAGAATGGATTACAGATCATATTTTAATCATGGATAAAAAGTATGGAGTTTTTTTTAATGAAAAAGGT
>JAPUES010000241.1:0-1559 GCA_027492445.1 Sporomusaceae bacterium
GTAGAAGCTCCTTTTTTGCCGACGGGGGATCAGCCTGCTGCTATCGATAAACTAGAGGCGGGTATTGTAAAGGGTGATCGAGCTCAAGTACTACTTGGGGCGACAGGAACAGGTAAAACCTTTACCATTGCAAAATTAATTGAAAAAGTGCAAAAACCAACACTAGTAATTGCTCATAATAAAACACTGGCTGCTCAACTCGCCAGTGAATTTAAAGAATTCTTTCCTAATAATGCAGTGGAGTATTTTGTCAGTTATTATGATTATTATCAGCCGGAAGCTTATATTGCTCATACGGATACTTTTATTGAAAAAGATGCCTCCATTAATGATGAAATTGATAAATTGCGACATTCAGCAACCAGCTCCTTGTTCGAGAGGCGAGATGTTATTATTGTTGCTAGCGTATCGTGTATTTATGGACTCGGTTCTCCTGATGAATACCATGGCTTGGTTTTATCCCTAAGGCAGGGACAAGTTAAAGACCGGGATGCGATTTTGCGCAAACTCATTGACATTCAGTATGAACGAAACGACATTAATTTCATTCGTGGCAAATTTCGCGTCCGTGGTGATGTTGTCGAAATATTTCCAGCAGCCTATGGTGAAAGGGCCATACGAGTAGAACTCTTTGGTGACGAGATTGAACGAATTTTGGAGATTGATACCTTAACAGGCGAGGTATTAGCAAAGCGCACACATATTGCCATTTATCCTGCTTCTCACTATGTGACAAGTCGGGAAAATATGAAGCGTGCTGTAGTGGATATTGAAGCCGAGCTAGAGAGGCAATTAGCACACTTTAAGAGTCATGGAAAATTAGTAGAAGCCCAGCGTTTAGAACAACGCACTCGTTATGATATTGAAATGATGCAGGAAATGGGTTACTGCTCCGGCATAGAAAATTATTCTCGTCATCTTACCGGGAGAAATGTAGGAGATTCCCCTTATACCCTTATTGATTACTTTCCCGAAGATTTTCTTATTGTGATTGATGAATCTCATGTTATGCTGCCGCAAATCAGAGCTATGTATGCAGGGGACAAAGCACGGAAGTCCTCTCTAGTGGAAAATGGCTTTCGTCTGCCCTCGGCCTACGATAATCGACCGTTGACCTTTGCCGAATTTAATGAACGTGTTAATCAAGTGGTGTATGTATCGGCCACCCCTAGTCCCTATGAACTTGGAGAAGCTAGCCAGATTGCCCAGCAAGTCATTCGGCCCACAGGTCTTGTAGATCCAGAAATAGAAGTGCGTCCTATTACAGGGCAAATGGATGATTTATTAAGTGAAATTAAGATTCGCGTAAAAGACAAAGAACGGGTGCTGGTCACCACGTTGACCAAAAAAATGGCCGAGCATTTAACAGAGTTTCTGAAAGAAATGGGCATTAAGGTACGCTATTTACACTCCGATGTTCCGACGATTGAACGAACAGAAATTCTTCGTGACCTGCGGGCTGGTGTATTTGATGTCTTAATCGGTATAAATTTACTACGAGAAGGACTGGATTTACCAGAGGTTACGTTGGTTGCTATTTTAGATGCAGATAAAGAGGG
>JAPUES010000241.1:1659-6528 GCA_027492445.1 Sporomusaceae bacterium
CTACGAGATATGATTGTAGAATTAAAAGGGCGACTTGGAACTACTAAAGCAGCAGCAAAGGAAAAAAAACCAGGGAAAAAGAGAAAGGAATAAAGAAGTGAAAGAAAAAATTATTATTAAAGGTGCACGCCAGCACAATTTGAAAAATATTGATATTGAGATACCACGCAACCAGTTAGTCGTAATTACGGGGCTAAGTGGCTCAGGAAAATCTTCTTTGGCCTTTGATACGATTTATGCTGAGGGGCAGCGTCGCTATGTTGAGTCCTTATCTTCTTATGCTCGTCAATTTCTAGGGCAAATGGATAAACCGGATGTAGATTATATTGAAGGACTTTCCCCGGCTATTTCCATTGATCAAAAAACGACGAGTCGCAATCCCCGTTCTACGGTGGGAACAGTCACGGAGATATATGATTATCTGCGCCTGATTTTTGCTAGAGCCGGTCGCCCCCATTGTCCGAAATGTGGACAGCCCATTAGTCAACAAACGGTACAGCAAATGGTGGATCAACTTCTCCTGTTACCAGAAGGGGAACGACTCATACTTATGGCTGGAGTGGTGCGAGGCAAAAAAGGCGAGCACCAAAAGGTACTAGAGGATATTCGTAAAAATGGCTATATAAGGGTGAGAATTGATGGTGAAATCCGCGAGATTTCCGATGATATCGTACTAGAAAAAAATAAAAAACACACCATTGAAGTGGTGGTTGATAGACTGGTCAAGCGAGAAGGTATTGCTTCGCGCCTAGCCGAGTCTTTAGAAGCGGCTCTCCAGCTTGGGGATGGTGTAGTTACTATTGAAATCGGCGGGGAGAGGGAAGTGGTCTT
Source organism: Sporomusaceae bacterium (assembly GCA_027492445.1). Taxonomy (GTDB): domain Bacteria; phylum Bacillota; class Negativicutes; order DSM-13327; family DSM-13327; genus CTSoil-075. The sequence goes on from JAPUES010000241.1 coordinate 2,491, forward strand.
TAGCCAAAACTTTGCTTGTATTGATTGTAGTATTGGCCTACCGGAAATTGCTCCACGGATGTTTTCCTTCAATAGTCCCTTTGGGGCCTGCCCAGATTGTACAGGGCTCGGTAATAATATGGAAATTGACGAGGCCTTACTAATTCCCGATGGCACAAAAGCTCTAATGGATGGGGCCATTGCACCCCTTAGTAAAAATATTAATTCTTATTTTATGTGTCAATTAGATGCCGTGCTTGTTAAGTATGGATATTCTTTAAGTAATACCTGGGAAAGCTTATCTTCTGAGCTGCAAAGCATCATTAAGACGGGTTCAGGCAAAGAGCAATTTACCTTTACCTATGAAAATATGTACGGGGAAAATAAAGAATACCATGGCGTATTTGAAGGGGTTATTCCACTCCTCAATCGCCGGTACCGAGAAACTGTTTCTGATTGGTCGCGGGAAGATATTGAAGAATATATGACTTCTAGGCCTTGCCCTACTTGCAAGGGCGCTAGACTTAAACCCGAGACCTTAGCTGTAAAGGTTGGCGGCAAAAATATCTATGAAGTTACGCGCTTGACCATTGCAGAAGGCATGGAGTTTTTTACTACCCTAGAACTGACGCAGCGGGAACAAACCATTGCCCAACAGATTTTAAAAGAAATTAACGCTCGGCTAGGATTTTTATTGAATGTAGGACTGGATTATTTAACCTTAGATCGGGCAGCGGGTACTTTATCAGGAGGAGAAGCTCAGCGCATTCGTTTGGCGACCCAAATTGGTTCAGGACTGGTTGGTGTGCTTTATATTTTAGATGAACCAAGCATTGGACTACATCAACGCGATAATAACCGTCTACTGGATACCTTAAAACATTTACGGGATGTGGGCAATACCTTGCTCGTAGTTGAGCATGACGAAGACACCATGTACACTGCGGACCATATTATTGATATTGGGCCACTAGCAGGCGAGCATGGTGGAGAGGTCGTAGCCCAAGGCACGGTAGAAGAGATTAAAGCTTGTCCTCAGTCTATTACTGGTCAATATTTAAGTGGAGTGCAGTATATTCCCATACCCAGTATGCGCCGCCAAGTTACGGATAAATGGCTAGAAGTAGCCGGTGCTAGGGAAAATAATTTAAAAAATATTACAGTAGCCTTTCCTTTAGGACTATTTACTGCCGTGACAGGGGTATCTGGCTCAGGGAAAAGCACTTTAGTAAATGAAATCTTATATAAAGGTCTAGCTAATAAAGTTTACCGGGGTTCTAGGCTGCGCCCTGGCGCTCATAAAGAAATTCGCGGTGCAGAACATATTGATAAAATTATTGATATTGACCAATCACCGATTGGGCGTACCCCTAGGTCAAATCCAGCTACTTATACAGGTTTATTTGATGTTATTCGTGAGGTCTTTAGTCAAACCAATGAAGCAAAAATGCGAGGCTATAAACCAGGACGCTTTAGCTTTAATGTGAAGGGGGGGCGCTGCGAAGCTTGTCGTGGTGATGGTATTATCAAAATAGAAATGCATTTTTTACCCGATGTATATGTACCTTGTGAAGTTTGTAAAGGGGACCGTTATAATCGGGAGACTTTAGAGGTGCGTTATAAAGGGAAAAATATTGCCGCTGTTCTTAATATGACCATTGAGGAAGGATTAGAGTTCTTTCAAAATATCCCTAAAATACAGCGCAAACTACAAATCCTGCACGATGTAGGCCTTGGCTATATTCGTCTTGGACAGCCTGCTACGACCTTGTCAGGCGGCGAAGCCCAACGGGTGAAACTAGCTACAGAACTAGCGCGGCGTAGTACGGGTAAAACTCTTTATATTTTGGATGAACCGACTACGGGACTTCATACTGCTGATATACACCGCTTGCTTATTGTATTACAGCGATTGGTAGATGGGGGAGATACGGTCGTTGTTATTGAACACAATTTAGATGTGATTAAAACAGCAGACTATGTAATTGATTTAGGCCCTGAAGGCGGTTATCGAGGGGGAAGGATTGTAGTAGAAGGTACGCCAGAAGTAGTGGCGCGTACTTCCCTTTCTTATACGGGTCAATTTTTAGCACCGATTTTAGCCAAAAGTATTATAGAAGACAAAGAAAAAGAGTAGGCATATTGCCTACCCTTGGGAATAATACTTTTTATCTTCTTTTTCAATTTCACATTCTTCGGCGGCAACAGGAGTCATACGTTTATGAATAAATTGGGTATCAATATTGCCGCTGCAGAAATGTGGATTGTTAAGGATTAATTCATGGAAACTAATATTGGTTTTAATGCCAGAGATACGAAACTCTGCTAAGGCTCTGCGCATAATTTTAATGGCATCACCACGGGTGCGACCATGGGCAATGACTTTTGCAATCATGGGATCATAATAAGATTGTACCGTTTCACCAGCACAAACACCACTATCGATTCGAACGCGTGGACCACCTGGTGCATGATAAAAATCAATCAGACCTGGGGATGGACGAAAGGCCATATCAGGATCTTCCGCATTAATACGACATTCAATTGCATGTCCGCTAAAGACAATATCTACTTGCTTTTTATTAAGAGGTTCGCCAGCGGCAATGCGAATTTGTCGACGTACCAAATCAATACCTGTTACCATTTCGGTAACCGCATGTTCTACTTGAATACGAGGATTAATTTCCATAAAGTAAAACTTGCTGGTTTTTACATCAAGCAAAAATTCTACTGTACCCACATTGGTATAAAAAATACTTTTTGCTGCGCGAATGGCCATGGTTCCAACTTGTTCCCGCATTTCTGGTGTTAATACACTAGAAGGTGATTCTTCGAGAATTTTTTGATTGCGACGTTGTAGAGAACATTCCCGTTCTCCCACGTGTAGAATATTGCCAAAGTTATCCGCCATAATTTGTACTTCAATATGGCGAGCTTCTGAAATATAAGTTTCTAAATAAAAAGAGTTGCGAGTAACATCCACTTTATTTAAAGCGCTAAGGAGATCCGCATTGTTGTGAGCCACATACATGGATTTACCGCCGCCACCTGAGACAGGTTTTAAAATAACAGGATAACCAATTTCATCGGCCATTTGGCAAGCATTGTCAGGACTAGTAATTGGTGCACTGCCGGCAGTCATGGGTAAACCTGCTGCTTTCATGGCAGCACGGGCAGCATCTTTGTCACCAACTTGGCGAATAATCTCGGCACTAGGACCGACAAAAATAAGACCAGCATTCGTAACCTTTTCCGCAAAATCTGCATTTTCCGATAAAAAGCCATAGCCGGGATGAATAGCTTCTGCTTTGGCAGATTTGGCGGCCATAATCAGCGCGTCCATATTTAAATAGCTTTGCCCAGCATCGGCAGGACCAATATGGTAGGCATGGTCAGCTAACTGAACATGTAAAGCATCAGCATCGACATCGGAATAGACTGCTACAGTTTCAATTCCAAGCTCCTGACAGGCCCGGATGATTCGAATGGCAATTTCACCACGGTTGGCGATGAGTAGTCGTTTAAACATCAATATAGACCTCCCATTTGTAAATTATTTTATAAATGCAATTATTTTTTGACACCAGTAACATTCATTATATTATATTAGGTTTAAGTCTACAATAAGTATACGCAATGTATACATTGAACGCGGAAAAATGTTTCTGTAGACAGGAAAAGGAAATTATTAGTAGATAATAAGAGTATGTTATAATTATCCCACATTTTTATGAAAATGGCAATGTGATTTTTTTCTCAAGAGGGGGGACTAGCCATGAATGATGAATTAACGGAAAAACTAGCACATTTACCAAATAAACCTGGTGTGTATTTAATGAAAGATGAGCAAGGCAGGATTATTTATGTTGGTAAAGCAATTGTACTTCAGAATCGAGTGCGATCCTACTTTCAAGCTAGCCGCAATCATTCGCCAAAAGTCTTGGCCATGGTGGCACGTATTGCTGACTTAGAATATATTGTTACGGCTTCAGAAATGGAAGCTTTAATTTTAGAATGTAATTTAATTAAAAAGCATCGACCGAAATATAATATTAGCTT
>JAPUES010000242.1 GCA_027492445.1 Sporomusaceae bacterium
GCCATACTATCACCTCTGTAATAGTATGGCATTACTACATAAAATTATTTTAAAGTTACATATTCAAAGTCAATTGGCAGGTTTTCTAAAATTTTCTCTACCTCACCATAGGTATCTGGTGTGGTGCGAATACGCAGTACGCCGAGTCGATCTTTAACAGTAGTTACGACCCCTAGGTACTCATAGCCTTCCATAATGCGATTCATAAAATTGATATGTTTAACATCAATCTGGATTAAAATTTCTTCACGCATCTCTTGTCACCCGTCGGCGCAGCATAGCAAATTCCTGTACAGGCTTACTCATACGCATCCTAAGTAGTTGTTGGGGATGAGGAGCAACCTGGATTCCATTGCCATCTAAATCAAACATTTCCGTAATAACCTGACCATAATTTTCCTGTCCTGGCTGCATAATCTCTATTTCCTGACCAACCTTCATATTATTGCGTTGCTCAATAACTGCCATTCCAGTGCTTTCATCATAACCTTTGACTAAGCCAATAAAATCATGTGTCTGTTCATAGGAAGAAGAAGTATAGATTTGATCATCCTCTGTTGTTTTATTAAAATAAAATCCTGAAGTATAGTTCCTGTGAGAAATTTTCTGTAATTCTTCTACCCATTCCTCTTTCATATGAAAACCCTGGGGATCCGCCATATAGGTATCAATCGCATCCCGATAGACCTTAATGACCGTGGCTACATAATGTACACTTTTCATGCGACCTTCGATTTTAAAACTATCCAAACCACTCGTTATAAGTTCCGGTATATTCGGCAACAAACATAGATCTTTCGAATTAAAAATGTACGTTCCTCGCTCATCTTCCATAACAGGATAATATTCACCTGGACGTTTTTCTTCCACTACATGAAATTTCCAGCGACAGGATTGAGCACATTGCCCTCGATTCGCATCACGATTTGTAAAATAATTGCTCATTAAGCAACGTCCAGAATAGGATATACACATGGCTCCATGTATGAAGGCTTCTAATTCAATAGTAGTTTTTTCCCTAATTATTTTAATATCAGCCAAAGAAAGTTCTCGTGCTAATACCACGCGGCTAGCACCAAGTTCCTGCCAAGCCAGTACCGATGACCAATTTGTATTATTGGCCTGGGTACTAATATGTATCGGCATTGTTGGCGCCACCTGCCGCACAATCCGATATACCCCAAGGTCAGAAACAATCACGGCATCTACCTTACTATCTGATAAAAACTGAATATAATCAGGCAAAGAGACTAGGTCTTCATTATGGGGAAAAATATTCACCGTTACATAGGCTTTTTTTCCCATACTATGGGCAAATTCAACTCCCTCTTGAAGTTCCTTATCATCAAAGTTATCACTAAAGGCTCTTAATCCAAAAGCCTTGCCACCCATAAAGACTGCGTCAGCACCATAATAAAGAGCCATTTTGAGTTTTTCAAGATTGCCAGCTGGTGCTAAAAGTTCAGGTTTTTTCACTATTCATTGCTCCTCGATAATACGAAATAGCTACGCCATCACCTTCCTCATAGATGGTGGTAGAGAAGCGGGGATCTTGATTCACAAAATCTAAATATTCTCGCAGTCGTTTTACAATAGTCCGATAACGTTTTAAAGGTGGTTCATTACTCATAACCATACCACGAAACAGTACATTATCAGCAACAATAACTGCGCCTACAGAAAGTTTATCCATAACCTTTTCTAAATAATCAAGGTATTGACCCTTAGCAGCATCAATAAATACCATATCAAAGGTGTCCTCAAGCTGGTCTAAAATCACGCTAGCATCGCCATCCATGAGCTGTATTTGCTCAATTCTGCCTGCTCTCGTAATAAAATCATAGGCCGTATCAATTCGATTAGCATCTTGTTCGATTGTAATTATTTTACCATTGGGGGGCATATTCTCAGCCATTACTAAGGCCGAATAGCCTACTGCTGTGCCTACTTCTAAAATGGATTTAGGAGCATTTTTTTTAACCGTATCCATTAATAATTGACGACTATCTTTGTTAATAATTGGGACATTATGTTCATCTGCATATTTTTCAATTTCTGCAAATAAATCTAACATATCATTCATATTATCTACTCACCTGCTCTATTGCTATTAAATGTTCTCCATAGGTTTTACTAAAATGATGGGCCCCTTCCTTATCTGCTACAAAATATAAATACTCTGTTTTCTTGGGGTATAAAACGGCTTGGAGTGCTGCCATTCCAGGATTTGCAATTGGCCCTGGTGGCAATCCTGGATGTAGATAAGTATTATAAGGAGAAGGTATTTCCGTATCTCGCACTGTTAGCTCGGCTTTAGGATAACCTAAAATATACTGAATGGTTGCGCAAGATTGTAATGGCATATCAAGTTTTAAACGATTAAGAAATACCCCGGCGATGATTGGTCGGTCTTCCGGCAATTGAGCTTCTTTTTCCACTAAAGACGCTAAAATAACAGCTTCTTGAATAGATAACCCAAGTTCTGCAGTGCGTGCACGCAGACTATCATCAAACTGTTTATCAAATTGCGTTGTCATCATACTTAAAATTTGTTCTTCCGTAGCTCCTTTCCCAATTCGATAGGTATCCGGAAATAAATAACCTTCTGTTTTATAAACCGTATTTGCATTTTGCGTTACCATATAAGCATAAGGAACAAAATCCTGAGCAATTTTCTTGAAAGTTGCAGCACTACCGATATTTTTTGTTTGCAAGGAGGTGGCAACTTGTTCTACCGTGTACCCCTCCGGGATGGTAATGAGCTGATAGGTGGTTTCTCCCTTTCCTAGCATTGTTATAATTTGCTGCATGGTCATATTATTATTAATAATATATTCACCAGCCTGCAGAGAATTTTGCATCCCTTGTACCTTAGATACTACTTGAAATAAAAAGACATTTTTAATAATACCCTCTTTATATAGTAGCTCACCAATATCACGAGCTGCCATTCCTGGCTTGACTTGAATTATATATTTTTCTGTCGTTACAGAGGTTACTTGCTGGGATAATCCATATACAATGCTACCTAAGCCTATTAAAGCAATGACCAACATAATATGGAACTTATAGATACGTAATTGTCTCCCCATCTGTAATCACCTCGCTGTTACATGCCTCTATTTTTTTTAATTACTTGTTATATTATACACTCATGTGCGTTGTTTGTACAATTAACTACAACGGCATACGTCGAGGAAACTTCTTTTTAATGTCCAAAGTAATATTATAAACCAAAATTAAAAAAAATACCACCTTTTAGGTGGTATCAGACTATAGACAACAGGTCCTAATAAACCAAAAGCAGCCAAAATAATTGCGGCAAAGTTAATTACATTGGCTACCATACACCAGGGAAAATCACTAACCTAATGCGAAAACTTCATTTCTTTCCATTTTGCGCATCAGAACTCTATTAATACGCATATTGTCAACTTCCTCAATAATGAACTCGCAATTTTCGTATTCGATTTTTTGACCAATCTGGGGCGACATCTCAACTATTGAGCATATCCAACCACCAATCGTATCGAAATTTTCTGAATCGAGCCTTAGCCCTAAAATTTCGTTTGCTTCATCAATCAGCAAACGACCATCAACCGAATATGCATTATCCTCACGAGTTTCTACTAAAGGGCGTTCTTCATCAAACTCATCTTGAATTTCACCAACGATTTCTTCTAATATATCTTCGACCGTCACCAAACCAGCAGTTCCACCATACTCATCGATTACAATCGCCATTTGCGTCCTGTTTTTTTGTAAAAGTTTGAGCAAGTTGCTGATAGACATTGACTCAGGGATTGACGTTACTTTCCGCACCATTTCTCGAATGTCAGGGTTTTTCCCTTTCACTACCGCTTCGAGTATATCTTTAACATGAACAAAACCAATAATGTTATCTTTATCATGTTCATATACTGGATAGCGTGTTAGCTGCTCTGTCAATGCTTTATCCAGGTTTTCCGTAAAAGTGTCTTGAACATCTAAACAAACCATATCGATACGAGGAATCATAATATCACGGGCATCTCTTTCGGCAAAGTCAAAAATATTGTCGACAAAAGTGAGCTCTGTCTGATTAATATAGCCTTGCTTATGACTTTCTTCCATCAAAATTCGAATTTCAGCTTCCGTATGTGCCGATTCATGCTCGTTCGCCGCCTGAATGCCTACCCCACGAAGAATCCAATTAGAAATTGCATTTAAAACCCATATAAACGGATACATTAACTTATAAAAGCCAATCAACGGTACCGCTATCCATAGGATGACACTCACTGCTTTTTGTATTGCCAAAGACTTAGGCGCCAATTCTCCTAGTATAATGTGTAAAGCAGTAATGATAGAAAAGGCAATTGCAAAAGAAACAGTATGAATAATCTGTGCTGGAAATCCCCAATTCATCATAATCGGCTCAATCATAACGGCAATAGCTGGTTCGCCAATCCACCCTAGACCAAGAGATGCAAGAGTAATCCCTAACTGACAAGCCGACAAATACGCATCGAGATGATTTACAATTTTTTTTGCAAATCTAGCTCTCGTATTCCCTTCCTGTAAGAGCGTATCAATACGAGTACTCCGCACTTTAACCATGGCAAATTCAGCGGCAACGAAAAAACCATTTAATACAACCAAAAACATTACCAGAAACAAATTTAACATTATAGACGCAGGGTCCAATAAATCCCTATCTCCCTCAATAGAGAGAATCGGTTCACCTCCATATATTTTAATATAGACTACATAAAACTTATACCTTACTAACCTAGGCATCTCACTCTTGCTAGTATTACTAGTTATAATAAGGGTTCATACCGCAAACTACAAACCCGCTGTATATCTCCTTTGGAGCAAATTGAGGGAATCTGGCACAAAAAGCCATACTGCCAGTATGACTTTCATTTAGATTATTCCTTATTCTCTTCTGCTGACTCAACTCCTGTTGTTACATCAAAACGTAGAATACTTTTCCGCTTTATCTCAGAGATCGTAAAAATAAATCCCCCATAGAAAAGAGTTGCTCCCTTTTCCAACTTTTCTCGGTAATTACTAATAAACCAGCCACCTAAGGTGTGAAAGTTATCCGCCTGTATATTGATATTTAAAACTTGTTGAACCTCTATAATCGATGTCTTTGCATCCACTGAGTAATGTCCTGGTGCAAGTTCTAATATGGATGGTACATTTTCGTCATCATACTCATCGTCTATTTCTCCAACAATTTCCTCCAGAACATCCTCAAGGGCAACAATCCCCGCAGTACCTCCATATTCATCTAAGATGATAGCTAGCTGCTTTCGTTGTTTTTGCATATGTTGTAATATCTCAACAACAGGCGTAAATTCATAAATGAATAATGGTTCCCTATATAATTCTTTTAAAGAAGTTAATTCCTCTTTCCGCAGAAACAAAGCCAGTAAATCCTTCGAATGGATGTAGGCGATAATTTGGTCTTTGTCTCCTAAACATACCGGATATCTTCCAAATTGTCCTTCTCCTATAATCTGTAGATTTTCCTCGATAGGAAAATGATCATATAAACATACTATATCTGTGCGTGGAATCATAATATCTACAGCAACTTTTTCATTCATCTCAAAGATATTATTTGTCATTTCTAACTCAGTTTGATTGATTCCCCCACCTTCATGGCTCTGAACCATTAACATTCGGATTTCCTCTTCTGAGTGAACACTGTGATGCTCACCCACATTGCGAAGGCCAAACCAACTGATTAATATATTTGCTGCACCATTCAACAGCCAAATAGCTGGATACATTATTTTATAAAACCATATCAGCGGCCCAGCTAGTAAAAGCGTTACCTTTTCCGCACGTTGAATAGCCAGAGATTTCGGTGCTAATTCGCCGACTACTACATGCAAAAAAGTAATAACGGAAAATCCTATAAGAAAAGAAATGCCTCCAACTGCTTGCTTGCTCAAACCTAGGGAATACAATGTCGGTTCTACTAATTTTGCTACTGTTGGCTCTCCTAACCACCCCAAAGCAAGAGCGGTTAGCGTAATACCCAATTGGCAGGCCGATAAATAGCCATCTAGATTGTTAATAACTTTCTTAGCGCTTTCTGCTGCCTTATTACCCTCATTGATTAACTGTTGTATTCTAGATTCTCGAATTTTAATGATTGCAAATTCCACTGCTACAAAAAAAGCCGTCGCAGCAATAAGCACTATTATAAGAACTATATTTAGACCAACATATGAATCCAAAGTAACCTCTCCTATTTTTACCACATTTTAACTATCCCATTAAGAATCTTTCCACTCGCTATTGTTCCCATACTAGACAGTATAGCAACCTGATTGCTACCATAGCATCTTACCTTTTCTCTTTTGATGCTAATTATATCAAATTTTCCTTTACATGTTTTTTGCAAGTGAAAATTCCCCACTTTTGCAAATATTTTTCCTCACCCTTGG
>JAPUES010000243.1 GCA_027492445.1 Sporomusaceae bacterium
TATACGCTACATCACCGACCACGTATGTTTTTGAGTTTTTCCGCAAGTTTATACCGGCACTTTCAATCTTAGTTTTAAGATTGTTAATAATAACGCTGTGTGCTGTTTCGCTAATGTCATGCTCAGTCATATCCAATTTTGTTGCATATGATGCGTTACCATCTAGCACTGCAGATATATTGGTAGCATTACCAACAACTAAATATAAATCTAATATCTGACTATCCAATGGAACAGATTTATCCGGAAGATAATCCGATTTATTTCCTGCATTAGTGTAAGCATATAACTGCTCTGCACCTGTAGCTCCCATTTTTGCAAAAACACCTATTTCTCTAGCAAAAAAACCTGTTTCTAAATTGCTATTACTTACAGTAAATCTCAACCTGATCTGTCCATCATTTTGATTGGTAAATCCCTGTAACGGCACTGCTAGCATAGCATTTTTAACATTGGTCATCACTTTTATATTTTCTCCATCTGCCAACAGACCATCACCCATCACCATTTTTGTAAATATTATAGATGTTCCACCTTGGGACTCAGCTATCATATTTAACCCTGCGTTTGTGATTGTTATTTTTGGATATTGTGCCACATTATCAACTCCTTATAATATAATGTTTTGCCTGTCTTACAATTCCGCTTGCCTGATAGTTAGTACTAGGTATTTCAGCACTAAAACTACCTATTGGATAAATAGATAAGTGTTTCGTCTGTCTAATGATACCGCCATAAAACAAACCCTGATTTATATCTATTGTATGACTAGCTTTTATCGCCAAATTTGCCGGTATTATTATCCTTGTAAATTTTCTTATTTCACCTGATTTTAGCAATAATTCATTAGATAAATTTAGCCATATTTCATAATTATTATATTTATCAGAAACAACCTTGATTTTTTCTACTCCGTACATTCCATCAAACATCTGCTGTAATTTTTTATGCGTGTAAGGCAAAATTGAATTTATTTTGAATAATATTCTTGACCTTCTTATTTCCAAAGTATCAGTTACTTTAGGATATAATTTCAGCATTTTTTCCCAACGAGTAGCACCATTCTCTGTAATATCAGAAATGAACTCATCCTTAAAGACGGCATCTATACTAGACCATAACTCATTTAATTCTGCATTTTCTACTTCTGATATTTTCTGAAATTCTCTAATATCTTTCATGATATTAGGATAATATTTTTCAAGATTAACTAATCTAGCCACTTACTACACCCCTAACTGCAATCGCGTTAGGATCCAAAGATAAATTGCCGGCAACTCCATTAATTTTTGTATTTTGAATATCTATAACATTCGGTAAAGTTAGAATTCTAGTTTCAATTTGAGATACCCTGACAATCAAGTTGTCATTCTCTTCCCAAGATTTATTTAGCTCAAAAAAATAATCATCTATTATTTTTTCAATAGATGATTTCAAGTCTGTAAAGGTTATATTATTACTTGTCGTTAAAGATATCTCTATATTTATATTTTGTTTACTAACCCCCTCAACACTTACAATGTGGCCTATTGGCGCTATACCTATACCCTTACCTTGGTTTTGAACTGGATCAACAATTGTTTGAACAGTATCAATCATTTCCGAAGAAGGTAGTTTATATTCAGAAGTAATAAAGACTACTTTAACCGTTCCACCACCATTCCAAACCGGGTAAACCTTAACCCCACCAACGCCCTCAATTGCATTTATTTTTTCCTTATAGTCTGCAATATTACCACCATAAGCCTGACTATCAAAGCTAGCTAAATATCTCTTTCTAAACGTTTCAGTATCTTCTTCATCTTCACCCGGGATTAATAGCTCTGTTAATTCTGCAGAAGTTAATCCAGGTACATAATCGATAGGTATCAGTTTACCAAACTGACTATTTCCGACTACACCCGCCGTTTCACATTGAAGTTTATAACTTCCACTAGCTATTTTTTCAATAACAATATAATTTAAGGCATCTAAAGAAAACCTATTTCCAATAGGAATATCAATATTAAATACACCTTTTAATATTGCCTTGCTTGCTTTGTAAGGTGAAAGACCACGCTCAGCGGCGCGCTTTATTAAATACTTCCTACTCGCAGTATCTCCAAACGATTCATTCAATATTACATCCAATTCTATATACATTATTTGCAATTCTAATGCTGCTGGCGCTAGTGCATCATAAATAACTGAACCTTCACGCTTATCAATAGTATCAGGAACTTTGTCTAACATCCTTTTAAGAATAATCTCATAAGTTATATCCTCATACATTTATATTTTCACCACCTTCTCCACATGGATTACCCCGGCTATTGTTGAAACTATAAAATTACATGAAACTTCACCTTTTTTATGGCCAAACTTAAAATCAGAAACATTTTTAATTCGATCATCAGCAAGCAGTGCTTCTGTGATACGTCTTTTAAGTTCTGGATATACATAAGGTAAAGGTTGACCAAATAAATCAGCCAATTCAATTCCATAATTCCAGGAATAAATCACATATTGATAACGTTCGGTATTAAGAATTTTGTAAATTGCTTGTTCAATAGCTTTCAAGTCATCAGTATGAGAGATTATTACCTCTTCATTTATGTTCATTTTGTATGTTTTATTAGGTTGGCGGACTAGATCTAACTCACCCGGCAAACTGTTATCAACCGGTATCATAACCATTCACCACTTGCTTGATGAGCAAACACTCTATCAACCACAACATATTTTTGACCACCTTGTGCTTGAACTAGAATAACCTTCTCGCCAGTCTTTAACCCATTATGAACAAGTATTTTTTTACGCCCTTTATAGTCATGATTATGGCTTGCAAATTCAGCATAGCCACCCCCACCTGCTCTATCCTCAGTAACATGCGAAACAGTTATATCAACATAATGGTCCAATACTGCTTTGGTCAAAATAAAAAACTCTGCCGGCAGAGTCATACGCTGATCAATGTTAATTTCAAGAGGTGATACCGATATTACCGTTCCAAAAGTAACATCTGAAGGTTTTGAAGCATCATACTGGTCTCTAGCTACACTTTTGATTACTTGTAACAACTCATTCAACAAAATCAGCTCCTCTCAAAGTTAAATTCATCATATGCTCATTATTACTAAATACGTGTTTAACCTTCTCAACTAGCATATATTTATTAACATTTACATCCCCTAAATTAAGATTTACAACAACGCTCGTTCCGGCCCTCACTCGAATATCACCAAAGGCATTACTTATAGATAAATTTCTAGTCTTTCGATTATACATACTTAATAAAGCTTCAACCTTAAATTGCCCATTAGTTTTTTCGTCTATCCTGTCACAAAATTGCAAAACACCCCATTTATTTATATTTTCACCACTATAAGCATAATAGGTTTCGCGTTCTCCTGTATCTTTATTATCATAAAACAATTTAACTTTGTTATAGGTATTACTATCAATACTTGACGTATAATCATAATTTTCAGCAGTTTCACTATCTACTAACAAATCCAACTTCATGCTTTCAATATTCTTCAAGGTCAATTTGCCAAAATCATCATAAAGTACATATAATTTTTTCCTGTTATCAAGAGTAAGACCAAGTGCGGTTTGAATAATATCAAAAAGAGTTGAATTATCTTCAACTCTTCTCTCGATAACATATTCAGTGTCTTCAATAGCACCAACCTGCATTCTATAGTCAGCCGCTAAAGCCTTTATTAAATCTGAAGCAGTCATAGCTTTAGGATAAATATAACAATCCTTGTTTTTTAGGTATCTAAGCTGGTCGTATGCCGTAACAGAAATAATTCCGTCCTTATCACGCTTTTTGGTAAATACAAAACCCTGAAACACACTTTTACCATTGGCATAAAAAGTAACGTTATTCCCTTCCGTAAAATCAATAATATCATCTTTCAAAACCTTAAAAGTTAATTTACCGGGAACACATTTTCTTTCTGTTTCCCATGCAATACCTTCTTCAATTACAGGTTCATAGATTTTATCACCATTTTTAATTATTAGTTGATATTTATTTAACAAATTTAAGCACCTGCCCCACATCAAGGTTGTTGGGATTACTTATATTGTTTAACTCAGCTATTTGTTTCCACTTTGAGCCATCCCCTAATTTATTTTTACAAACTTCAAACAAGGTCTGATTTGCGATAATTTTATGAACATCCGGGGTTTCTTTTTTTATTGGTCTAGTTTGCTTAACGGTATAAGATTGACTACCATCAGCATTATTTTTAACTTCTAATATTTTAGTAGCATAATCTTTATATTGTTTTAACTTAACTTTTACAACAACATCGGTACCGTTATCCGCATCTTCTAATATCTCGTAGTCTTCCATTGCCACTTGAATATTAGTATCAAATAAAAATTCAAAGTTTGATTTTAACCGGCAAACTATAAACTGAAATGGAGTATTCTCAACTTTAAATTTTTCAAAACTATTTAAAAAATAATCTGAAGGTTGAAAGCCTGTAAAATAATTTGAAAATGGATATCTCGAGTTAGGTAACATCGCTTCAAACTCTATATCTGTTAAACCTTGAGACTTTAAAATATTTACTTCGCCGTCATTTATTAAATTTATTGTTTTGTTATTATTATTTATTTTTGTTTGTAGCTTACCGGGAGCTATTGGTAATTGCATCTTTCCTAAGAAAAAATAGTACCCCACTATTTATGCACCTTCTCTGCTGCAATCTGAACGCTCTCTATTAAACCACCTTTAATATGCTCTACGATACCATCAACATCCATTTCATTATTAACAGTATTATTATTGACCATATCAATCTTAATTTCTGCGGTAGTAAACCGATTAATAACTTCTTGTTCTGCTATATCACGAAGATATTTTAAGTCTTCAGAGCTAACATCTAATGAGTTCTTCATTGCCCCGGTATTTTTTGCCGTATCAGCAATATTGCTGGCAATTGGCCCATTGTTAAAGTTATTAGGAATGTTCGTAGGCTGTGTATTAAAACCAAAATTATTACTAAATGCCTCTCCGGCATTGTATCCTAAATTATATGAATCACCATAGTCGATTCTATCTAAGTGCAATGCATTCGGATCAGCTCGTTGTATTTTTATTGCAGCTTCACCCCACTTATTATTAACTATTCCCTTTAATCCGCTACGCCAACTTTCTACGGCCGAACTTAAATGTGAGCCAAACAAAGTATCTATCGCATTAGCGATATTACTCAGAATAGTTAATATACCATCGCCTAAATCTCCAAACAAACGCATTATAGAATTGACCGGATCCTTAAACACGTTCGCAAAAAACTCTGCAAATGATGCTACTGAATTCCAGATAAAACAAAATGAATCTATAACCAAATTAGCAAATGCTATTACTATATTGCCTAAGAAAGCACCTGCAACTAAAAAAGCTCCACATATCATACCGGTTGCACTAAGTGAAGTTCCTGCAAATCTATTTATTGCCGCTATTGCCAAGTAAAATACTGCGATTACAGCAATTACCGCTATTAAAATCCAAGTTAAAGGACAAGCATATAGAGCTGCATTAAACCCTTCTTGCGCGTATATTGCCATAATAGTAGCATAAGTTTGAGCCACTGTAGATTCAGTTAACAACCAATTAAGACCTGTTTTAATTGCCGTTATGCCATTAGTAATTCCAGCTACCCCATTATATGCTACATAAGCACCCACAACACCCCATACAATCGGCTCTAACAATGACCAATTACTACTCAATACTCCTGAGATATATACAACTTCATTAAAGGCCTTCGTTGCTACATTGGCCAGACTGCTCAATGAATTAACAGTACCATTTACAAGACTTGTAAAGTTATTGCTATTAGCAATATTATTTATCTGCTTTAAAATAGGTTGAAACGCCTTTAAAGACTGGTTTTCTATAGAAGTCCATATCTGACCAAAAGTTTTAGGCATAGTCTCAAATTTACGATTTGTTTCATCTGCAGCATAAAACATAGCATTTTTTATTATTTCTGCGGATATTGCACCATCAGATGCTAATTGCTTTATGTTGTCTGTAACTGATTTTGGCATTCCCACTACTTTTTGAAGGTAGTTTTGTATGTTTGCAACAATAGGCTGAGCATTATCTAATATGGCATTAAGTTCTTCTCCCTGCAATTTACCTGCCGCCATCGATTGAGTTAATTGAAGCATTACGCTATCAACGCCAATCGCAGAGGTTCCTGCGTTAACAAATGTTTTATTAAGTTGCTCGGCAAAAGAAACTATTTCCGAAGTATTTGAAAAAGCTCCTTTTGCTTGCATACCTAATTTTGCAACAGCATCAGCTGTTGTTTGGTAAGACCCTCTCGCTCT
>JAPUES010000244.1 GCA_027492445.1 Sporomusaceae bacterium
CAAACTATCCCAGAAACGACAGGTGTCAGGGGAAATTTCATCACCTAATATAACTTGTCCTTTATATACACCAAATTCTAATTTAAAATCGATAAGTTCTAAGTTCTTTTCTTTCAAGTATTTAGTTAAAATTTCATTGATTTTTAAAGCGTACTCTTCCATAGTCTTTACTTGTTCTTCTGTTGCCAAACCCATCATTTTAATATGATAATTATTAATTAATGGATCGCCAAGATCGTCATTTTTATAATACATCTCCAGGATGGTTTGTGGAAGCTTTGTTCCCTCTGCCCAACCAATACGCTTTGCCAAACTACCTGCTGCAATGTTGCGCACAACAACTTCTACAGGAAGAATTTTTAGCGCTTTCACGAGCATTTCTCTTTGGCTTACCATGCGAATGAAATGATGAGGTACACCATGTTCACTGAGCAAATTAAAAAAGAAGGTAGAAATCTTATTATTGAGTACCCCTTTACTTTCAATCTTACCTTTTTTTTCACCATTAAAGGCTGTTGCATCGTCTTTATAATACACCAATAATTCATCATCAATATCTGTAGTAAAGATTTGTTTTGCTTTTCCCTCGTATAAAGGTTGTTTTTCCATAATAATATACCTCCTAATTAAATTAATTATTGTTTAATAACTTGAACTTAGCAGCAAGTCTTACGTCTTTTTCTTCAACCGTAGCAGCCATTTTCTTACGATAATCAGCAAGCTTTTCAACTAACAAAGGATGTTTACCTGACATTATCTGCACCGCAAAAATACCTGCATTCTTAGCACCATTAATAGCCATTGTGGCGACTGGAATGCCAGCGGGCATCTGTACAATACTAAGTAGTGAATCAAGTCCATTTAAAGAAGTACTATTAATCGGCAGTCCAATCACAGGCAATGTAGTATAAGCTGCTATTACCCCTCCTAGATGGGCTGCAGCCCCAGCAGCAGCAATAATCACTTCGATTCCTTTTTCTCGTGCTTCTGATGCAAAAGTATGTACTTTATCAGGCGTGCGATGAGCCGAAGCTACAATAACGTCTATCTCAATTCCAAATTCTTTCAATACTTTAGCAGCTGGTTCTACGATACCCCAGTCGGAATCACTACCCATTATAATGGCAACCTTCATATATCTCCCTACCTTTTCTTTTATTTTTATAACATTACTGAGTAGTAAACCCAGATACCCTTTATATTGATATCTGGGTTTTTTGTTTACTCAGCAAGAAAAACGAGACGGACAATAACCAAAGCGGCCAATATATAAACAATCCAATGTACTTCTTTGTGACGGCCGGTAATTAGCTTTAACAAAGGATATAATACTAAGCCAAAAGAGATACCATTGGCAATACTATAGGTAAAAGGCATCATGGCAATCGTAGCGAAAGCAGGCATAGCCTCTGTAAAGTCAGTAAAATCAATATTACGTATACCATCCATCATCAGACAGCCAACAATAATAAGAGCAGGAGCTGTAGCAGCATCAGGAATCAAACCAACAATTGGAGTAAAAAAGAGGGCTAGAAAAAACATAATACCACAAACAATGGCAGTAAGACCTGTACGACCACCTGCTGCTACACCAGCAGCACTTTCAACAAAAGCAGTAATCGTGCTTGTTCCAAGGACTGAACCAAGACTTACCCCGGTAGCATCCACTAGCATAGCTTTGCCAATACCAGGAATTTTTCCATCCTTGTTCATCAAACCAGCTTTACTCGTTGTCCCTACCAATGTTCCCATTGTGTCAAACAATTCTACAAAGGTGAAGGTGAAAATAATCGTAATCAAACCCATGCCAAGTGCCCCAGCAATGTCAAGTTCAAAAAAAGCATTATTGCTAAAATCAGGCATTGCCATAGGTACAAATCCTGTCGGTACATTTACAATTCCCATACCAATACCAACAAAAGTGCTAAGAACAATTCCAATCAACATAGCGCCCTTTACCTTGCGTGCGATTAGAACACTAATGAAAAGCAAACCTAATAATGCGAGCAATACTTCTTTATCAGCTACTTTACCCATTTCAACAATGGTTTCAAAATGCATTGGCGTCCCATTACCGTGACCTGCAATAATTTTTTCTAAAGTAGGCGGAATCAAAGATAAGCGAATACTCATAATACCTGAAAGTTTAAGACCAATAATTGTAATAAATAAGCCTATCCCCACCGTAATAGCGTGTTTTAAAGAGTTAGGCATACCCTCCACTAACAGTTGGCGAACTTTTGTTACTGTCAAAAGAATAAAAATCAAACCCGATATAAAAACTGCCCCCAAAGCAACTTGCCAAGAAACGCCCATACCAATAACTACGGTAAAAGCATAAAAGGCATTAAGGCCCATACCCGGAGCTAAAGCAATGGGATAATTTACAAAGAGACCCATCATAATCGTAACTAAACCCGAACCAATCGCAGTAGCAAGGAGCACTGCATTCTTATCCATACCCGCCGCACCAAGAATACTAGGATTTACAAATAAAATGTAGGCCATTGTCATAAAGGTGGTAATTCCGGCCATTACCTCCGTTTGTACATTCGTCTTCCGTTCGCTCATTTTAAAGAATTTGTCTAACATGTAATAACTCCTTTGATAACTTATCATATTTTATTTTTATGTAGGTATAAGGCATTTATAAGTTTCTATATAGGGTACGCTTAATCACCTCCATGTAAAACAGTAACCCGGGCAGGGAGAATCGCATTAAATAATAAGCGAAACCTCCCCGCCCGGGTTTTTATCCCATCGGTGTAACACTATTTCTAGTGTCTGTACCACTTGGTCGCAGACCATCATCCTATGCAAGTTGCCGATAAAATGATGCGGAACCCTAGGTACACTTTCACTCGTAGTTAGACATTTTGCGGTTGTCTAGTAGAAACGTTTGAGCCTTATTCTCAAATTTATACGAGTTATATTCTATTTACGCTATTATTTTACAACATACGCTAAATGGTGTCAATTATTTATGAACGTTATTCTCTTTTTCCATCTTAATATTCGGGTTTTATTTCCTTTGATTCTGTTGTCCTATTTTTTTAGATCGTTTCTGTCCTATTACAAGAACCAGCATAGCAAACAAGCTCGGTATCAACCACCTTAGGTAAGAATATGTACTTATCACCTCAATAAATTCCCTATCACCTACCACCATCTCACCTGCTGTCCACCCCAGAAACACCGAACCTAAAACAACCAGAACTGGCCATTTTTGAATAAGTACACCAATCAATTTACTTCCCCATATGATGATGGGAATGCTAATCATTAAACCAATGATTAATAGGCTAGTTTTCCCCTTTGCAATGCCAACGATAGCAATAACATTATCAAGACTCATAACAACATCGGCAATAACAATCGTTCTTACAACACCCCACAGACTTTTCTTAGCTTTTACTTTTTCATGGTGATGTTGATTGGCAATTAATTTAATGGCAATCCATAATAATAACATTCCCCCAATGAACTGCAAATAAGGTATGTTCAAAAGAAAGATTGCAACAAAAGTCAAGCCAATCCGTAGGCCAATCGCACCTATACTTCCATATAGCATCGCTGCTTCTTGTTGCTTTGGTGTTAGCTTTCGGCTGGCTAAAGCAATCACCAAAGCATTATCACCACTAAGGAGAATATTAATCATTATTATACTGAATAGAGGCAATAAATATTCCATTTTACCAACCTGCCTTTTTGCAGAATCACTATTTATAGGGCAATCAATTGATACAGAAAGAGCGCTCATTATGTCTTAGTATTTCCGAGACATCCATCCGTCATGTAACTTTCCTTTTTATCTTTCTAATTCTATGCTTACAAACGAAAAAAAGTGTGGCTATAAAACCCCACTTTCCCTCAAGTATAACGTAGCTATCTACTGCTAGATATCCAGTTGTTCACCTTGTAATATTTTATTCATTGTTTTCATGGCACACATCTTACCGCACATTGTACAAGTGTCTTCTTGTTCTGGCAAGGAAGATTCTCGATAGGCTTTTGCTTTTTCTGGGTCAATAGAGAGTGCAATCATTTTATTAAAATCAACGTCCGCTCGCGCTTGGCTCATACGATCATCCCAGCTCCGCGCCCCTTGTACCCCCTTGGCGATATCTCCTGCATGTGCAGCAATTCTCGCCGCAATAATTCCTTCTTTCATGTCATCTAGAGTTGGCAGACGTAAATGTTCCGCTGGTGTTACATAGCACAAGAAATCGGCGCCAGCTGCTGCTGCCATTGCGCCTCCAATAGCACTCGTAATATGATCATAGCCAGGAGCAATATCGGTTACCAAAGGGCCTAGTACATAAAAGGGGGCGCCATGACATAACCTTTTTTGCAGCATAACGTTACCAGCAATTTCATTTATGGCCATATGGCCAGGTCCTTCAATCATCACTTGCACATTTTTGGCCCACGCGCGTTTTGTCAGATTTCCTAGTACAATCAGTTCATGAATTTGAGCAGCATCCGTAGCATCATGGATGGATCCTGGTCGACAGGCATCACCTAAACTTAAGGTAACATCATACTTTGCGCAAATATCTAGCACCTGATCATAATAAGCAAAGAAAGGATTTTCACTATTATTTAACTCCATCCAGGCAAATAGTAAGGATCCTCCCCGAGATACAATGTTGGTTAACCGTTTTTCTTCTTTCACTTTTGCCGCAGTTTCCCGGTTGAGACCAGCATGAATTGTCATAAAATCCACGCCATCTTGGGCATGTTTTTCCACAACCGCCAAAAATTCTTCCGCAGTAATATCTTTAAGTTCCTTATCTAAAAAACCTACGGCATCGTACATGGGCACTGTCCCAATCATGGCTGGCGACATTTCAATCAGACGACGGCGAAACTCTCGCGTCTTACCAAAACAACTAAGATCCATAATGGCATCAGCTTTCATATCAATGGCTTTTTGCACTTTACAGATTTCCTGTTCTACATCACAACAATCCTCGGACACCCCTAAATTTACATTGATTTTGGTGCTAAGACCTTGACCTACACCTGTAGGATCTAAGGAAATATGATTCCTATTAGCTGGGATGGCAACGACTCCTTGGGCTACTCGTTCCATTAAAAGACTTACCTCTATCCCTTCTTTGGCAGCCACTCTGATCATTTCCTTAGTGACAATTCCTTGTTTAGCAGCGTCCATTTGTGTTGTATAATTCATCTTATCTCCCCTTACATACTTCATTTTTTATTTGTTGAATTTCATGTATTTTTTCTCGAATATTCTGAGCCATTGTAATCTCCGTAACTAGCGCATAACACTTTGCACCCGTTTTAATAACATCTGCTAGGTTTTCTACCTTAATGCCACCAATGGCAACAAAAGGAATGGGAATATGGCGTACTACATAGTCTAAATATTCAAGGCCCACTGGCTGGCAAACATCCTTCTTGGTAGCAGTTTTAAAGATAGGTCCAACGCCAATATAGTCGGCCCCATCGTCAACAGCCTGCCTTGCTTCTTCAGGGGAATGAGTAGAGATTCCAATAATCATATTATCCCCCACCAATTGCCTCACCTGTGCAATGGGCAAATCATCTTGCCCAATATGCACACCGTCCGCTTCAACAAGCACGGCTAAATCAATATCATCATTCACAATAAACGTGACACCGGCTTTTTTTGTCATCTCCCTGATAACTTGGCACTCTTGATATTTTGCCTTCATTTTTTTATCTTTTTCCCGGTACTGGATGAGTGTAACACCCGCCTCAATCATTTGCTGTACTACTTCCATATTACTGCGCCCTAAAGAATGTTCTTCTGCTGTAATACAATATAAATCCGTCTTAAAAGCATAGTTTCTTGCCATATCACTTACCTCCTTTCAACACATAATCTAAAATGATATCGGCTTGTTTCGCTGCGGCAATACTAACCCGTGGTGCACATGGCGGTAATTCTTTACTAACCTCGGAAGATAAATCGCCAATAACATAGAGTTTTTCTTTTATTTTATGAACCTTTATCTCATCACTATTCCCCCAACCTGCAATTCCAGAAGCAGACACTACCAGCTTATCTGTATTGATATATTGCTCCACAAGCATTTTTTTATAGTGGGCTTGGTCAAAGGCTTCTACTATAATATGGCAATCTTGAAAAATTTCCTCCACATTATCTTCTTCAATTTTCACTTGACTGGTTTCTAGCTGCAAGCTTGGATTAATCGCCAGCAAATTTTCCTGTAGCGCCTCTACTTTACTGCGGCCAACTTGATGATAAAAATAAAATTGGCGATTAAGATTGGAATACTCAATTTTATCAAAATCTACAATTACAA
>JAPUES010000245.1 GCA_027492445.1 Sporomusaceae bacterium
AACTTCACGTTCCCGTGGACTTAATATTGTATAAGGACTTTGGGGACTTGGAATAGCAGGGTTGGTATAGAGGAGGTTATTTAGTAATGTCTGGGAGAGGCTTTCGTTTAAGTACTTTTTACCAGTATGGATTTTAATAATACTTTCCATAAGCTCAGTATCTGCCGATTTTTTTAATACATAGCCATTGGCCCCTGAACGCATGACTTCCGTGATATATTCTTCTTCATCATACATGGATAATACCAATATTGGACAAGTAAGTCCCCGGGATCTAATTTCTTTGATGCAATCCAGCCCATTCATATCTGGCATAGACAAATCAAGGAGCAACACATCGGGGGTAAGCTTTTCTACCATATGGATAGCTTGAAACCCATTTTCGGCTTCACCAATGACTTCAAATTGCGGTGCACTGTTGAGGAGAGATTTTAATCCAGAACGTAATACAGCGTGGTCATCAGCTAGGATAATGCGGATTTTAGTTATAATAACCCCTCCTCCTACATGAAGTTCTATAATGCCCCTATGACGTAAAAAGTAATGATTGCTCCTTTTTGGTCTCAAAAAATATTTTCTGGTGGAGAAGAGTAAAAATACAGCTTGGGAAGATAACTTTAAGAGACGTAAGAGCTGTAAATATGATACAATAAAAACATTGAGATTTTTAGAACAAGGTGGTAGAAGCATGATGGCGGAAGAGTTGTATTATTTAATGCTGTTATTATTTAGTACAGGCATAATATCGGCTTTTTTGGCAAAAAACAGCGTAAAATATACAAATTATATTGCACATAGTATGGCGCTGGCAGGGTGTGTGGTGGCGGTATTGTGTGCAATTTTTGTTTTTATCCAAGGGGAAGTGATGGTTTCCTTACCTGTGATGCTGCCATTTGACATAATTGGAGGCCGTATTGATGGTTTATCCGCATATTTTTTATTCATTGTTGGGGTGGTTGGCGCAGCTACTAGTATTTATGCCTATGGATATAGTAAGGAGTACTATCACTGTCGTTTACCCTTGTTGGCAGGTTTATATAATGCTTTTTTACTATCCATGGTGCTGGTACTGACTGCAAACCATGTAATCGGCTTTATTATTGCCTGGGAAGTCATGAGTTTAGTATCTTTTTTCTTGGTGAATTATGAATATGAAAAGAGTGTAAACACGCGAGCTGCTTATATTTATATTGTAATGACTCATGTTGGCACTGTTTTTATTATTACTGCTTTCTTATTATTAAGCCTTGGATCTGGCAGCATGGATTTTGGCCAGTTAAGAGGTTCATTGGTCAGTGAAACTATGGGTAATATTATTTTTATATGCGTCTTAATTGGTTTTGGCACTAAGGCCGGCATGATTCCCTTTCATATTTGGCTGCCACGCGCCCATCCGGCGGCTCCTAGCCATGTTTCGGCTCTCATGTCAGGTGTCATGCTAAAGACAGCTATTTATGGTATGTGTCGCTTCTTTTTGGAGTTTTTAGGGAGTGGGCCAATGTGGTGGGGCACGTTGATTTTAGCTTTGGCAATTGTTACGGCTGTTATTGGGGTGTTGTATGCTCTTATAGAGCATGATCTTAAACGGTTATTAGCCTATAGTAGTGTGGAAAACATAGGTATTATCTTAGTGGGAATTGGTGCAGGCATGGTGTTTAAGAGTAGCAATGAACCCATACTTGCTGGTATTGCTTTTTGCGCCGCCCTTTATCATGTTTTAAATCATGCGTTATTTAAGTCCTTAGCTTTTATGGGAGCAGGGGCGGTACTACAAGCTACTCATACAAAGAATATGGAACATCTTGGTGGACTCATCAAAAGAATGCCCTATACCGCAGTGTTTTGTTTGGTCAGCTCTATTGCCATTGCTGCTTTGCCGCCTTTAAATGGCTTTGTTAGTGAGTGGTTGACCTTTCAGACTTTGTTATTTCTGCCCCAAGCCTTTCTTGGCATAGCTGGCAAAATTTTTAGTGCACTTTTAATTGCCTTATTAGGATTGACAGGGGCATTAGCTGCCGCCTGTTTTGTGGAAGCCTTTGGTATTACTTTTTTGGCCAAGCCGCGTAGCAAAGCGGCCGCCCAGGCTGTGGAGGCCAGTACTCCGATGCTGGTTTCCATGGGAATGTTAGCAGGACTTTGTGTGGTGCTAGGACTATGGCCGCAAGGGATGCTACAGGTATTGAGCCAAACCTTAATGGGTTTTCCAGGCCTTACTACCTTAGGTTTGACCAGCCATGAATGGCATGTAGTAGCTTTTTCTGCACATCAGGGCAGTGGCAGCATTTCCACCTTGGGGATTTTACTTCTTTTAGTATGTGGTGGGATCTTAGGATTATTGTTACATTATAGCTTTGGCAAAGAAAAAGTGAGGAGCGGGGAAACGTGGACATGTGGTATTGTGCCGAATTATCACATGGAATATACTGCCACAGGCTTTTCTAAATCCATACGCATGGTGTTTAAAAATATCGTTCACCCTCACTATGAAAGTTTGGTAAATGCCAATGGAAATAAATATCATGGGCAAAAATTATCTTACCATGTACGCATTCGTTATATCTTCGTTTCCGTAGTTTATCGCCCTATTAATGAAATGATTATTAGGGTAGCCAAATTTATGAAAAATATTCAAACAGGTAGTGTACAACTGTATGTAGGATATATTATGGCTGTTACGGTGATTATTTTGATTTGGAGTACAGGGTGGTGAAGCAAGGTGGATGTAGTTATTAGTATCATACAATCCTTGGGCATTGTGTTACTAGCGCCTTTGGTAGCAGGAATTATAAAAACAGTGAAAGCACGCCTACAAAATAGGCGGGGGGCAGGAATTTTTCAGCCCTATTTTGATTTAATAAAATTGCTGAATAAAGATAGTGTAGTGTCGCCTACGGTTTCTTGGATTTTTAACCTAGCACCCTTTATTTATTTTGCCAGTGCCACTGCCGCCGCCGTTATTGTATCGTCAGTCTTTGTTCCTCATCATTCCTTTGGCGATATTTTTACCTTAATTTATTTGTTGGCCCTCGGACGGTTTTTCTTAGTAATGGCTTCCTTAGATGGGGGCAGTGCCTTTGGCGGTATGGGCGGGGCCCGAGAAATGTTTATTGGAACTTTGGTTGAACCAGCCATGCTCCTTTCCATACTTACCATTGCCATGAAGAGCCACACCACGAATATAGGAATGATGGTAGAGAGTGTTGGCAATCCGCTTTTATCCTTACAATATGTTTTTGCAAGTTTGGCTTTTTTTATTGTGTTACTGACGGAAACGGGACGCATTCCTGTGGATAATCCTGACACTCATTTGGAGCTCACCATGATTCATGAAGGGATGACATTAGAATACTCAGGTCGTAAGCTAGCGTTAATCTACTGGGCTTCAGCCGTTAAACAATTGATTATGATGTTACTGTTTGTGGTGTTTTTTTTACCTGGAGAATTATTGGTTAGTGTTCCTGTTATTGGGACCGTATTAAAGGTATTATTTGTCTGTGTGCTTATTGCTGGGACGGAGACTAGTATGAATAAAATGCGACTCTTTCATGTTCCAAAATTTTTGGCCTTATCTTGTTTACTATCCTTACTTGCCTTAGTTGCTCAGTAAGCATAGTGTGAAAAGGAGGAATAAAGATGAGTATCTTGACCATATTACTTTTGTTTACATCCATTGGGCTGACGAGAGTGTCAAAACTTAAAACGGGTGTGAATGTTATCTTGATTCAATCTTTCATGGTCGGACTTGCTTGTGCAGTCGTTGGAATCGAAGCCGGTGCCGTACATATGTATATTGCTGCTGTACTTACTGCGGTGATAAAAGTAGGCCTCATTCCTTATGCTTTATTGAGTATTGTGGAAAAATTAGAACATGAAATAGAAGATCATCCAATTTTAAACAATAACGCTACATCCATAGCTGCTTGCATTGCGATTGTCTTGTCCTATAGTCTTATTGATCAAAATTTACCAGGGGCTGGCAGTCGCGATGCCCTGGCGACTGCTGTTGCCATGACGTTGATTGGTCTTTTACTTATTATGACGAGAAGGCAAGCGGTTATGCAAATTGTAGGACTTATTACCATGGAAAATGGGATTTATTTAGTAGGCTTGTCGGTCACGAAAGGTTTGCCTCTCATTATTGAACTTGGAGTATTTTTTGATGTATTAGTAGCAGTGGCAGTACTGGGGATATTAACATACCGGTTTAAATTAGCAGGAATCTCAACGGATACCAGTATGCTAAAAAAATTAAAGGGATGATATTATGGCGGAATTATTATTTTTAGCCCTGCTATTGCCGATTGTAACGGGTTCATTATCCTTGTTTCAAAGAACCCTAACAGCTGTAAATGCTGTGAATTTTATCGGTAGTGTACTCCTCAGTGGGACCCTTGGAATTATTGTTTATAAGGTGTTAGTAACAGGTGTTTTTCATTACAACATGCTATATATAGACCAGTTAAGTACTGTATTTTTGATTATTGTAGCTGTGCTAACCCTTACTTCTACTTTAGTTTCTATTTCTTATATGGAAAAGGAACTTCTTCAGGGACATATAACCTTTACCATGCTACGTCGGTATTATGCTTTGTTGCAGGTCTTTATTTTTACCATGATTAGTGTGCTTGTTGTAGAAAATTTAGGACTCCTGTGGGTGGCAGTAGAAGCTACCACATTGGCATCAGCCTTACTAGTAGCCTTTAATTTCAATCATTCTGCCCTAGAAGCCGCTTGGAAGTATGTAATGGTATGTACGGTTGGTATTTGTCTTGCGTTACTGGGGACCATTTTCTTGTATTATGCTCAAGTCAATGTGGTGGGCAATGATTTTCAGGCACTTAGCTGGCTGGATCTGAAAAGGGTTGGAACGCAGCTTGATCCTGCTATTGCTAAATTATCTTTTATTTTTATTTTAATTGGCTATGGAACAAAGGTAGGCCTTGCGCCTATGCATACATGGCTGCCAGATGCCCATAGCCAAGCACCTGCACCAATCAGCGGTTTACTGTCAGGAGCTTTACTTAGCTCTGCAGTATATGGGATACTACGCAATTTAATAATTGTACAAGGGGTTATTAGCCATGAGTTTATACAATATTTATTCATTGGCTTTGGTGTGATTTCCATTGGGATTGCCCTGCCTTTTATTTTGGTTCAGCATGATTTAAAAAGGTTGTTAGCGTATTCTAGTGTGGAACATATGGGGATTATTATCCTAGGGTTTGGGATTGGCAGTCCGTTGGCGATATATGGTGCTTTACTCCATTGCATAAATCATGCCG
Organism: Sporomusaceae bacterium; assembly: GCA_027492445.1. Classification (GTDB taxonomy): domain Bacteria; phylum Bacillota; class Negativicutes; order DSM-13327; family DSM-13327; genus CTSoil-075. The sequence goes on from JAPUES010000245.1 coordinate 5,283, forward strand.
TTGCTAAATCAGCTCTCTTTTACATGGCGGGAATGATTACCCAGGAATATCAGACAAAAAAAATTGCTCGTATTAGAGGTCTAATCACCACCATGCCATACCTTGGTACTTTATTTATGATTAGCATTCTGGCCATTACTGGAACGCCGCCCTTTAGTGTTTTTGTTAGTAAGTTCATTATTATTGGAGGAGCGTTTGAAAGTGGGCGAACCTTCCTGGGCTTTGCCCTACTATTCTTACTGGCGGGTATCTTTGCAGGTATGATGTATTATTGCTTAGGAATGATGTTTGGTTCTAAGGCCAAACGTCGTCAAGTTGCCGTGCCCCTTCCGAAACCTGCTCTCGTGGCAATTTCTATTTCCGTAGGATTGGTAGTTGTAAATGGGGTATATATACCACCATGGTTACATGAAATATTAGATCTGGCAGCAAGGATTGTAGTGGGAGGATAAGGAAATGGAGTATAAAGAAATTACAGCCTATGAATTGAAAGGCCAGGTTGCAGCAATGTACGCAACAGGAAAGTATCGTCTGGTGGCCATGTTTGCGAATGATGAACGAAGTTTTACGGGCCATTTTGCTATCTATTGTATCTTTGGCGGCAATGGTCAGTTTACGGGGGTAAAAGCCTTGGTAACTTCCCCTGACTTAGAATTTGAATCCTTAACTCCTATCTTTCAAGTTGCAGCTTGGTATGAACGAGAAATTCATGACTTATTTGGCATTGTGCCCATTGGACATCCTGATTTACGGCGGCTGGTATTGCATGAAAATTGGCCAATTGGCTTATATCCACTACGTAAGGATTTTGCTATGGAAGATGATATTCCAGAAGACGATATTCCCTACCCTATGGTTAGCGTACAAGGGGAAGGTGTCTTTGAAGTGCCTGTAGGGCCCATTCATGCGGGTATTATTGAACCTGGGCACTTTAGATTTAGCCAGTCAGGTGAACACATTATTAATTTGGATGCCAAGCTATTTTTTACCCATAGGGGCATTGAAAAAGG
>JAPUES010000246.1 GCA_027492445.1 Sporomusaceae bacterium
TTGGAGCAGAGGTAGTTGTCTCTGGGGAAACTTCTAACAAGACGCTATATTATGGCAGCACTCTAGATGAAGTATGTCTGCCGGTTAAGGCTTATTTTGGCCACGCTTATGAAGTATGCCAGGACGTTGACTATTTATTTGTGCCTCGTATTGTTAGTGCGGCAAAAAGGCAATATACTTGCCCCCAAATCATCGGTTTGCCAGATATGCTACGTAGCAATATACCTAAATTACCTAAATTGATTGAGATTACTGTTGATCTTCGCAACGATTGGCGGAGTTTATATCATGCAGTGACAGGGGTAGGGGAAATCTTTAATGTGGGAAAGATAGCGAGCCTTTATGTATGGCAAAAGGCTTGGCGAATGGGGCAGGTACCAAACTACTTGCCAACTGCTAAGACGGACGGCTTACGCATTGGTCTGATTGGGCACCCATATATTATTTATGACCGTCAGATTAGTATGAATGTGCTGGATAAGCTGGGTAATCTAGGTGTAAATGTAGTAACACCAGATATGGTAGAGGTTTATAAAGCCCAAAACAGTGCCGTTTGTTTAGATAAAGAAATTTTTTGGTGTTACTGTAGCCACCTAGTTGGTGCAGCCTTGGCTCTGATGCACCCCGTCCAGGTAAATGGACTGATATTGATGAGTTCTTTTAGTTGCGGACCAGATTCATTAATCGGGGAAATAATCAAAGGACAGGCGCAAAGTCGTAACATACCCTTTATGCTGTTAACGATAGATGAACACATGGCCGAAGCTGGTTTTGTTACCAGATTGGAAGCGTTTATTGATATGCTTGAACGGAGGACGCAATTATGATTGTTACTTTTCCTCATATGGGTACAATGCATATTACCCTTAAAGCCTTATTTACAGACCTTGGACTCGCAGTTCTATCGCCACCGCCTATTACAAAAAAAACCATAGATATAGGTGCTAAATATGCCCCTGAAATGGCCTGCCTGCCGTTTAAAATTACCTTAGGGAATTTTATTGAAGCACTGGAAGCAGGGGCTAATACCATTATTACCTGTGGCGGAGTTGGACCTTGCCGTTTAGGGTGTTATGCACAAGTACAAAAGAATATATTAAAAGAATTAGGTTTTGAATTTGAGCTTATTGCTATTGAACCGAATCTCATCCAGATAGTAAAGATTTTATACAGACTAACACCGGGGAAGAGTTGGAAAGAGGTCTACGCTGCTTTTAGGTTAGCCGGTGCTAAAATGACTGCCCTTGACAGTATGGAGGGGAAAATATCCAGTATCCGTCCCCGTGAAAAGGTATCAGGAGGGGTAGACCTACTTTGGCAACAGTCGGTTAAAGAGATTGAGGCAGTCCAGAATATTTCCGATGTACAGGTCTTGGTAGAAGGATATAAGGAAAAACTGAATAAGGTTGAACTGAAATGGGACTATGAACCCCTGCGAATCGGGATAGTGGGGGAAATATATGTTATGCTTGAACCCTTTGCGAATCAGAATATAGTACGGCAGTTGGGGAATATGGGAGTAGAAGTACATAAGACTATGTTTCTTACGGATTATGTGCGAGTGCATTTACAACGCAATCGTCAGTATTATAATGCCTATCAACACATTGTAGATTTAGCGAAACCCTATTTAGGTCACTATGTAGGCGGACATGCCATTAAGAGTATTGGATGTACTGTAAAAATGAGCAAAGCGGGTTTTGATGGTGTTATCCAGGTTTTCCCTTTCACCTGTATGCCGGAGACGATTGCAAAAAATATCCTGCCAAAAGTCAGTAAAGAGGTTAATATGCCCCTATTATCCTTATCTTTTGATGAGCAGTCAGGCGAGGCCGGGGTGCTTACCAGATTAGAAGCCTTTATAGATTTGCTACAATATCGTCGGCCAAAAAAGATAGTACAGGAAGAGAATTATCGGACAAGAGAACGATGATCAGGTAAGTTTTAAAAAAGTTGTTTTTTCTACAGATTTTGTTTTGACAAGGGAAGTATTTTTTGGTATATTAATAAATAACAAAACCTAGTATGTTACTCGGAATAGTCGGTAATAACAGGGGAGATTATTGTGAAGATATCGACAAAAGGGCGTTATGGTGTAGCGGCGATGTATGATTTGGCTATGAATTATGGGCAAGGACCTATTTCCTTAAAAAGCATTGCCCAGCGCCAAAAAATTTCAGAAAACTACTTAGAACAATTAGTAAGCACACTGCGTAAAGCTGGATATGTGAAAAGTATTCGGGGAGCGCAAGGTGGGTATACTTTAAGTAAAGATCCCGCACAGATTTCAGTAGGTGATATTATTCGAGTAATGGAAGGACCTATAACCTTAGTAGATTGTTTATTGACCCATACCAATGATCACGATTCTTGTGAGCGAGCAGGGATTTGTGTTACTCGGGATGTTTGGGCTAAAGTATGTACGAGCATAAACAATGTGGTAGATTCCATTTCTCTTGCAGATTTATGCCGCGAAGAAAAATTACGAGGAGATGTATAATACTATGAAAAAAGTTTATTTTGATCATTCGGCAACGACACCTGTTGATGGTGAAGTCGCAAAAATAATGATAGAATATATGACGGACAAGTTTGGTAATCCTGGAAGCATACATTTTTTTGGTCGTGAGGCCAATAAAGCTGTGAATGAAGCTCGAAAAAATGTTGCTGATTTATTAGGAGCTACGGAAAAAGAAGTATTTTTTACGAGTGGTGGGACGGAGTCTGATAATCTTGCAATTAAAGGGGTAGCTCTTGCCAATCGCAAAAAAGGCAATCATATTATTACGACTGCCATTGAGCATCATGCCGTATTACATGCTTGTGAAGCATTAGAAAAACAAGGTTTTACTGTAACTTATTTGCCTGTTGATGAGAATGCAATGGTACGCACTGAAGATGTGAAAAATGCCATTACAGATGAGACCATATTAATCAGTGTCATGTTTGCCAATAATGAAGTGGGAACCATTCAGCCCATTAAAGAAATAGGACAATTAGCTAGAGAAAAAGGTATTTATTTTCATACGGATGCCGTGCAAGCAGCGGGGAACTATCCCATTGATGTCAATGAATATAATATTGATTTACTTAGTATTTCGGGGCATAAGTTATATGGACCGAAAGGTGTTGGCGCTATCTACATTCGTAAAGGCGTTAAAATTGAGTCCCTGCAGCAAGGTGGCTCCCAAGAACGTAAACTTAGGGCCGGTACGGAAAATGTACCCGGTATTGTAGGTCTTGGCAAAGCAGCGGAGCAAGCAAAACTAGAAATGGAGCAGCGAATGACTCATGTTCGTGGACTGCGGGACAAATTGATGAAAGGTATTCAAGAAAAAATCTCGGATATCAAGCTCAATGGACATCCAGAGATGCGCTTACCAGGTAATTTAAATTTTAGCTTTTTCTATATTGAAGGAGAATCCTTGCTCCTCAATCTTGATATGAAAGGTATTGCAGCTTCCAGTGGCTCTGCCTGTACCTCAGGATCTCTTGATCCTTCCCATGTTCTATTGGCAATGGGTATGAATCATGAAACTGCCCATGGGTCGCTGCGCCTTTCCTTAGGACGTCATAATACAGAAGACGATGTGAACTATTGCTTAGAAGTATTACCCGTAATTGTAGAAAAACTGCGCAGTATGTCCCCATTAAATGCAACCAGTAAATTGGCAGACAGTAATCCTTGTAGCCAATGCCATAATCATTAATATAGTTGAGGAGTGAATTTTATGTATACAGAAAAAGTTATGGATCATTTTGCAAATCCCCGTAATGTTGGTGAAATAGAAAATGCTAATGGCATAGGTGAAGTTGGCAATGCTAAATGTGGTGACATTATGAGAATTTATTTAGATGTACAAGATAATATTATTAAAGATGTTAAGTTTAAAACCTTTGGTTGCGGGGCAGCAATTGCGACAAGCAGTATGGTCACCGAACTGGTTATGGGTAAAACTCTCGAAGAAGCATTAAAGATTTCCAATGATGCGGTAGCAGAAGCACTAGATGGATTACCGCCAGCAAAAATGCATTGCTCTAATTTAGCAGCAGACGCCTTGCATGAAGCCATCAAGGACTATATACAGAAAAAAGGAAAGTGATTGTTTCATGGGTACGAAAGCAAAAGTTCTTGTAGCCATGAGCGGAGGGGTGGACAGTTCTTTAGCTGCCGCCCTTTTGGTTGAGCAAGGATATGATGTAATTGGCGCAACAATGCAGATTTGGGATAAAGATATTCCCGAAGATGATGCAGAAAATCGTGGCTGCTGTTCCTTAAGTGCCATTGATGATGCACGTAGGGTAGCAGAAAAAATAGGCATTCCTTATTATGTTCTTAATTTTCGCGATATGTTTCAGGAAACTGTCGTAGGATATTTTATCCGTGAATATGGCAATGGAAAAACCCCCAATCCTTGCATAGCTTGTAATCGCTATGTAAAGTTTGAAGGTTTACTCCAAAAGGCCTTAGCCCTTGGTGCTCAGTATGTAGCAACGGGGCATTATGCAAGGATTGCTTATAATGAGACTCTTGGTAGGCATACCTTGAGTAAAGGTATTGATCATACTAAAGATCAATCCTATGCCTTATATCATCTCAATCAAAACACCTTAAAACACTTTTTAATGCCTCTTGGGGGTTATACGAAGGTAAGAACGCGAGAACTAGCAAGAGAATATGGTTTATCTGTTGCGAATAAGCCGGAAAGTCAGGAAATTTGTTTTGTACCAAATGATGATTATAAAAGCTTTTTAGCAGAAAAATCTCCCAAGGCTCTCCGGCCTGGGAATTTAGTAGATACTAATGGGAAAATTTTAGGTAAGCATCAAGGACTGCCCTTATATACTGTTGGGCAACGTAAGGGTCTAGGAATTGCTACAGGAGTGCCCCTTTATGTGGTGGAACTTGATTACGAAGGTAATCGTGTAGTGGTTGGAAATAATCAAGATGTCTTTGCCAAAGAACTTATTGCCGAGGATTTGAACTTTATTACCATGGATAGCTTAGCTCATACCATAACGGCTTCGACGAAAATTCGTTATGGTGCCAAAGAAGGCGTGGCGACTATTGTGCCTCTTGAAGGTGGCAAAGTAAAGGTTTCCTTTGCAGAGCCACAACGCGCCATTTCGCCAGGTCAGTCCGTCGTGTTTTATGATGGCGATATGGTGATTGGTGGGGGAATCATAACACAATCAATTCGTTAAAGAGAGGATAATCCTCTCTTTTTTTGTTGTATAAAAGATGTAATAAAAAGCATAAATTTGGTCATAATAAAAGTAGAAGTTTTATGGGGAGTTGCTCTAATGCAAAAACTCAGACATACCCTTGGTTTACCAGTATTAGAAACAAAAACAGGTAAGGAAATTGGTGCGGTAACAGAAATACTTGTGGATGTACAAGGGGCTGTCCTTCTTGGGTTAATTGTTACAAGTGGACAGATAGTAGGGGAAGATGGTTTTATTGCTTTTACAGATGTATTTAGTCTTGGAAGAGATGCCATTATGTTAGGGAGTCAGCGCCATATGTGCACATTAGAAGCCTTACCAGAAATGCCGGAGAGCTATTATTCAAGAGAAATCTTGGATAAAGAAATATTTACGGATTCTGGGCTACGTTTAGGGATTTTAGTTGATATTATTTTTAATACTAGCACCGGGGAAATAAAGTGGTATCAAGTATCGGATAGTATTATAGGTGATTTATTATATGGCCGTTTCATCATGCCACTGCCACAAGTACAAATCATCGGTAAGGACAAAATAATAGTACCTGAAATTATGAGTAAACTACTTCATAAGGATATAGAGCATAATGACATACAATCATAATCAAAGTATAAAAATTAAAGAGTAGGATGGAGATGTTATGATAAGTTGTCCTGTTTGTGAGAATAAGAGAGCCATTGGTAAAGTTGGGTCAGAACAATATTTTTGCTGGGATTGTTGTGTAGAGTTTATTATACATGGCAATGAAACTACGGTCTTTAGTGTAGAACCTGATGGGACTTTGACTTTATATTTAGAACCATCGGATTCCATTCTTCCCTTTCGTAGTTTATGAAAATGTAAGTTAGAATAAAGCGGAGGCCCTAGGGTCGCCGCTTTATTTCGCAATCAAAAAGTATAACACTTTCTTGATTCCAAGCAAGGGCAACTAAGGCTTGGCTGAGGCCAAGTTTTCTATGTTAATGAGGTGTGTAAAGTGCCTATTAATAAAAAAAATACTAAGACCTTTCTTTTAATCTGTGGGATAGCTGCAGTCTGTTATTTTCTGTGGGTAGTTCGTCATGC
>JAPUES010000247.1 GCA_027492445.1 Sporomusaceae bacterium
TGCCATAATACCTAGCAGGAATTAATTGTTACTACTCGAATATGGAATATGTAGTTTTAAAAGATAAATGAGGAGAGTAAAGTATGAGGAAAGTTATTTCTTTTTTGATGGTAGTTACTTTTTTACTGTTACCCATATCACCTGCCTTTGCCCAAGTAGGCCTCTTGAATCCAGCGCCCAAAGAAACTTGTGTTGTCATTGTAGGAGATGCAAGCGTTAAGACACCGGACTTTTTTAAATATGTAGACGAAGCATTCAATACTGAAGAAAAAAAGAAAAAAGTGGTTTCCGGTACAGAAATACAAAGTTTATACCAAACGTATTGGCTTGATAAAGGCTTTTTAGAAGAGCAAAAGTTGACGAAACAAGATTTAAATGATTTCGTTAAATATAGCGGCTATAAGAAGGTGTTATATTTGATCGTAAGTAGTCCAGTTGTAGAAAAGACAAAGGAAGGATATGGTGGATGGGACGGCTGGGTTCAGACGGAACGAACTAGAGCTTCTATCACTATAAAAACCTTTTTAGTTAATGAGACGGATATAATAAAAGCTGTTGATGTAACGAAAGAAGATGACTCAGTTACAAGTGAATTACGAGCTAAACGCGGGGCTTTTGAGAAATGCATAAAGGAAATTAAAAGCGCTATAGGCTCATACCTTTAAGAATAGCAGTAATTAAAAAAAACCTTCCGGCATATTTAGTTTGCCGGAAGGTTTTTTAATTAGGAAAAACAGAAATATTTATCGCCTATGATAAGAATGTCTGGAAAGGTAATTTTTAGGAGTAATATTAGGGCGGATTTGCAAAGGCCCGGCTCGCCACCACAAAAAAATATCTCCTCCACTTAGTGTACATAATAGATATAATCTATTGTATATTAAGTGGAGGTTTTGCTTTATAGAGATAATTTGTCATCATTGTGGAAGTAAATTTGAAAAAGAAGATAGAGAAGTAGGCAGACAGCAAAAAGAGGGGCGGGACTACTTCTTTTGTAGGGGAGAATGGTAATGGAACGTAATCAAAAGCCTTTGACAAATGATTGGCGCGAACAGCTCTTTGTTATTATATTTCAATCGGATACTCCTAGAGGTAAGGTTTTCGATGTGGCACTTTCATGGATGATATTGTTGAGTGTGTTAGCTGTTATTCTTGAGAGTATCCCTGGTATTGAAGGAAGATATCAGAGAGTTTTGCAAAGTCTTGAATGGATTTTTACCGTTATTTTTACTTTTGAGTATTTTTTTCGTATGCTCTGTGTACGTGATGCATGGAGGTATGCAAAAAGTCCGCTAGGACTAATTGACTTGTTGGCCATTTTACCCACATATATAAGTATTGTTATCTATGGATCACAGTATTTTCTGGTAATCAGGGTGCTGCGGTTGCTGCGGGTTTTCAGAATTATGAAACTTGGCCTTTATGTTGGTGAAGCTAATCTTCTATTCCGCGCTATCCAAGCGAGCCGATTCAAAATTATCGTTTTTCTGAGTACCGTTCTTACCTTAGTGGTTATCATCGGTACGCTCATGTATGTCATTGAAGGACCGGAAAGTGGATTTACCAGCATTCCGGTTGGTATGTACTGGGCTATTGTGACGCTTACAACAGTGGGCTTTGGAGATATCACACCAATAACTTTTTTCGGACGGACATTAGCGGCATTAGTGATGATTATGGGATACGGGATCATTGCCGTGCCAACTGGCATTGTTACTGTTGAACTGGCTGAGCAATCAAGGAAGCAAAATCGAGAAGTTGTCTGTGCGAGCTGTGGAGCCAAATACCACGATGCTGATGCAGTCTACTGCAAATTGTGTGGAGAGGGGTTGTCTAGCGATTTTAAATGATATTCTCCGGTACTTGCAAGCTAGATGTTTTAAGCTATAGTAAGGTGAAATTAATTAAAAAATCTGAAAATTCTACTTAATAAAAGGAATTTTGGGAATGTTTGCCGAAATAAATATGATTATACTGGTCTTACACAGAAATTGCAGTGATATTAGTTTCATGGCAAAAAAATGAGGGGGGATAGGTACATGGTTAAACTTAACATGGGTGTCTTTTGTTTTATTTTCGTACTGCTGGCAAGCCTGCCTTGCGCAACAAGTAGTGCCGCTGGAATTTCAGACTTTAGCAAGACGAAAGCTATAGCCCGTACTGAGATATGGAAGGCCATCTCAGGCGGAGCCAGTAGCGCTAGTGTTGCCGTTATGGATAACGGTGTCGTCGTGTACAGCGAAGGTTTTGGCATGGCCGACCGTGTGCAGGGAATCCCAGTGGATGAGAATACCATCTTCAACATTTCTTCACTGAGTAAGATGCCTTGTACAACGGCGGTAATGTTGCTCGTTGACGACGGAAAGGTAAGCCTCGATAAACCGGTGACTGCCTACATCCCAGATTTCACCATGGCGGACGAACGTTATAAGAACATTACTGTAAGAATGCTACTGAATCATACTTCCGGCTTACCTGGTACTGTCCCATATGGTGTAGAAGGCACTACATATAACAAAGAGTTTGCCAAAGATTTTTTAGCGGTCTTGTCTAAGTCCCATCTCAAGCACAATCCCGGCGAAATGGCGCCATACTGCAACGATGGATTTACTTTGGCTGAAATACTGGTAGCCAAGGTTTCGGGTAAAAGCTATATTGACTTTCTAAGCGAGCGGGTGTTCAAGCCGTTAGCGCTACAGAATACAGGGCTCGGTGTTGGTGTGCGTCAGCTAGAGAAAGGCGTTACTGCCGCTAAGGTCTATACCTCTGATGGCATGAGTGAGACGCTCGAAGTAATATCGTCGCTAGGTGGGGGCGGACTTTCGTCAACGGCAGTCGACTTGTGTAAATTTGGCGATTCCTTTACCACCGGTGGAACTCATATTTTATCAGCGGCCGCCCTCGCAGAAATGAGTAAACGCCAGCCAACTGAATATAATGGCAAGTTGCGTCATCCGGATTCTGGAAACGGCCTTGGCTGGGATTATACTGAGGTTCCCCGCTTTAAGGAGCAAGGTATCAAAGTTATTGCTAAAGGCGGCGATACCCACTACCATTCCATGCTTTTCATCCTTCCCGAAAAAAGAATAACAGTGGCCGTTATCGCTGCTGGTCCCACAGCCGCTCCCAAGATTGCTGCGGCTGTTCTCGAAACTTATCTCGCTGAGAAGGGCAATTACGTAAAAGAACCGGCGCAGGTGAAGCGCCCCCTTGAAGCTCAGCCAGTCCCACAGGAACTATCTGTTTATGAGGGGTATTATGCCAGCATTGATACTCTGCTTCGTGTAAAAATCGATCAATCGTCAAACACCCTTTTCGTTTCGTCGGTGAAGGACGAGCAAGAGAAACAACTGGTGTCAGCGGTTTATAGTGGTGGTTATTTCCAGGCAAATGGAGATAAGATGTATTTTGCCACAGTGGATGATAAACCTTTCTTGGTTTACTACTTAAAGGATTATGGTCTTGACTCGGTGGTGTGTCAAAAACTTCCCCTCGAGGCAGAACCCAAAACACTGAAAGTAGCGATTGATGGCAAACAATGGCTTAGAAGGAATGCCAAAGCTTCTGAAACTGGAATAACTTATGTCGTAACCTCCAAGTTGATCAAAGTTCTCCCTGGCTATATTGATTTCCAGGGTCCCAAAAAGGTAATTTCACCAGAGGCTGCTGTCCCAGCTGTCAATTATGTGCGGGATCTCACCGAACTAGCCTTGGTTGACAAAGGTTCGACTACCTGGATTTGGCTCTCCGGCCTGCTTTATAGTCCTGGGGAGGATGCTAAAGTGCTGGCTGGCCGCGAAGCTGTCGTCACCATCGGTACGGAAGGATATAATGAATGGCTATGCCTTATGGAAAATGCCGTGCTCAGCTTTGAGACTCCGGTCAAAGGCCGAGTGGTGGTTATTGACGGCTCTGGCAGTGTACTGTATGATAACCTGACAAATAGCGGAGCCGTCTACGCGCCATCTGGCAGTTATATCCAAATAGCCGCTGAGCCTGGAGCTGTCTTTAAGGTGACGGCGTTGGACTAAAATCGGCAAGTTATAGATAGGGAAAACAGCGGGACAGGTACAGCGTTTTTCAAAAACGCGGGCCTGTCCCTTCTGTCTTTTTGGGAACATCAGGGTCAGGCTTGAGTTATGTTGAATTTTGCGTTATTCATTGAAAAATGAGGCAAATTCTAATTAATTCAAGCCTGACCCCGTTTGCACGTTTGTTTCCTGCTAGCGGTTATTCTGGGCTTGCCATGATCCAAGCTTATGAATCAAATAAATGAGTAGTAGACTGGCAATTACACAGAAAAGTAAACCAAGCCCAAATAGAACATATTCCATCGTCTGATAAGGAATGATGTAGTTTGGCAGTTTAGTAAGTTGCACCGATAAGCGGAGGATGGTCCCTGTCAAAATTAGATTAATGCCTATCGTCAAACAAACGTCATTAATCTGTAAATCGCTTGCTGTCTCAGGGGACGGGTCATGATAAAAAATCTTCTGCAATAATCTCCGTTCTTTTAATATGAGTCCAATAGCCAAAAACAAGGAGGAAATGTCCTCTTCTTCTTCATAAATGACATTTAAATCATTGGTTGCTGAGAGTACCCACAAGAACAGGTGATAAATAACATGTGCCGCTAACATTAATATCATAAAACCCATCAGTATGAGTGACCTTCTTCCAAAAAGTAAATGTCCCAGGCCGTGAATGAACCGCATATACATAACACATCATCCTTCTCTCACACCAATTAGTTAAGTTTATTTTACCACCTTTGCGGACATTGGTTAAGAAAAACAATAGGAAAAGGTATGGAAAACCATTGCATTTTGCAAGGATATTATCCTAATATAGCGAATAGAAAGAATTAAAGTGTTTTTTTAAGTATTATCGGTTGATGCGTCTATTTTATCGTAAGGAGTGAGAAGTATGACCCTAAAAAATACTGCAAAGTATTCTACTATTCCTCAATTGTTTATGGAAAAACTTTTTAGCTACCATGGGTTATTGTTACTTAATCTAATATTTTTAACGGTTATGGCTTTTTCGTTGGTGGACATGACCAATATGCTTATGAATAGGGGTGAAGACACGGAAGAGGTAGAACGTATTATGACCGGACTTGCTACGCTCTTTGTTGCTTATGGCGTTGCCTTGGAAGAAAGGGGATTTCTTATGAAGATTGTCGGGTGCTATCCCCAAAATCAAACTTCTCGTCAAATGTACATTGATCATATTTCACACCACTATGGCGTTCTTTTGCTAATTGTAGGCTTAATGGTTGAAGTAGGTGTGCAAATTATAAAGATTCCTGATCGCTTTATTGATGTTATCAGTTTTGAGGGAATTGCTTATGCAATGGGCTTTTTGAGCTTTTTAATGATAGGGTATTGGTTACTATGTTTCTGCTATAAATTGTTAAAAAAAGAAGAAATGTTGTCGTCGAGTACAAGTAATACTTAAATTGGAATTCATCTAGTCACAAAGGGGATGAGAGAGGGACATTCTGGTTGAACCACAAGACCTTTTTAACTATTTAGTAGATAAATATTCTGCGAATAATCAGCTTAGTTATATCCTACGAATCAATGGAAGAATAACAATGTATTCAGAAGGAAGGGAAGCGGCGTGAAATCAAAGGGAAAAATTAATAAAGCTGTTGCTGGAACGGAGCTGATTTCCGTACGCCGGCAATGGAATAGCTGGGAAATTGCCCAAGTATATGTTAGCGATGTGTCCAATCCTCTTTGGGATCTGACCAGTGGCGGCGTAAAGGAGTATTCACCAGAGGCGTTAATTTTTGGCTACATTTGGTGCGATGCTATCCTTTCAGGCAGTATAGCACATTCCTGTTTACATGGCACTGCCCCTCACAGTATAAAAATTTGTATTTTGCGAAAAGATAATTCGCCGCGCATCTATAACCATTTCGTGACGTTAGTAGGACCCAAACCAGCATTTTGGCAGAGATAGATTGCTTTTGCGCCGTCTTAAGCAGGATAACGCCTTACGTCGTATACCAGGGAGAAAATAATAATGAAAAATTAGATGCCACTTTTTACATATGGTACCTTGCAAGATATAGAAATACAAACAATACTATTCGGCAAGGAAATTCTAATGGAAAAAGCTACGCTTGATAATTGGAGAATTTATTCCGATGAAGAGGGTTATTATTTTATAGCAAAAGATAACAAAAAGGGTAAACCCGTTATAAATGCTCAATTCTCTAATCGTCCCCGAGCAGAAGTAATAGTAGAAGCAA
>JAPUES010000248.1 GCA_027492445.1 Sporomusaceae bacterium
AGGAAGTCAGTAATAAAACCGATGCCACACCTAGTGGAAATCCCAATATTCGTTCCCGCCAAGCTGAAACTATGTTGCGGGTAAAGAACGGAGAAACGATTGTGTTAGGCGGTTTAATTCAGCGGGAAGAAAGCAAGGATATTTTAAAGTTTCCACTGTTGGGTGATATACCATTAGTTGCTCAGTTCTTTCGAACAACCAAAAAGGAAAAAAAGGAAACAGAGTTGGTTATTTTGATTACGCCGAAAATATTAGATTAATAAAAAATTAGAAAAAAGAATAATAAGGATATAGGTGCCCTTAGGGGCTTAATAGGGAAGTTCGGTGTAATGCCGACGCGGTCCCGCCACTGTAATGAGGAATAGCTCCATAGGATGCCACTGAGACATCAGTCTTGGGAAGGTTTGGAGAAGTGATGATTCAGAGCCAGGAGAACTGCCTATATAACAATCACCGTTTGACCTGCGAGCGATGGGGAGGGGATTATTTGGGCAGTTTATTGTATAGGCTTATTACAGTATGTCTTTTTACTGGAAATAGCGATATTAAATGGATTTCTCATATAGTCATGCCACCTTTTAAATGTGAAGGTTGACTATATGAGAAATCCATTTTTTATTATAACAAAATACAAAATAAAAGGGGGATCATGAGCAGGTACAGGTGCTCTTTGTAGGAGTAATCAAAATAAAACAGGAGAGATTTTGTAGTGAAACAACACAGATTACAGAAAAAAGCCTTGGCACTAAGTATGGGCTGGGCATTGGCGCTGAATCTAACATCAACTCTTTACGGTGTGGTATATGCCGCTGATGCTACCAGTGAAGCCCAAGAAAAAACAGACGAAGCGGCAGAATATTCTTTGCCAACGATAACGGTAGAGGCCAAACGCCCCGACTGGGAGTCTAAGTTATCGCCTGGTACGGTGACCATCATTCGTCCAGACGACTATAAAGGCGAGCAAAAGACGCTGCCGGAACTTTTAAAAAATGTTCCTGGCGTTCATGTCCGTGAAGTCAACGGCAAGGGACAATATACTACAGTGAGTGTTCGGGGCAGTACGGCAGCTCAGGTCGGCGTTTTTGTCGACGGTGTGTTGTTTAACCTAGGCGGTGATGCAGCTGCCGATATTTCCACTATTCCGGTGAAAAATGTTGAAAGGATCGAAGTATATCGTGGCTATATTCCGGCCCGGTTCGGCGGTACCTACATCGGTGGCGTTATTAATATCGTTACAAAGCGTCCAAGTCATGCCAATGTTAGTGCACAAACGGGTCGAAGTTCTTGGGGCGGCTATACCGGAAGCTTACAGATTGATGCTCCACTCGCTAGTGGCAGCTTGATGGTCGGCGTTAATAAAGATCAAAGTGAAGGGGATTTTCCTTATAAGAACTTTCAGGTACCGTATCGCTATGGCGAGATAGTGAAACAATATGACCAGTTAGCGGTTACAAAGCTACAGAACTATAATATGTCTCTTGATATGTTACAAAATAGCCAGTATGGTCTAGGCTTAAATATAGGCCAGGCGCCCTTTATATCATTAGAGGAGGTTCAACAAGCTGCTACAGTGGGGAGTGGCTTTTACAACGCAGTCATGAGTGCAGGGGTAGCTGCAGGCTATAGTGCAGAGGATCTTAGTATACTTTTTAGTGCAGATTGGTTTGCCTATGATGCGGATTTTAAAAAAAAGTGGTGGGCTGAGCAGATGGCTGCCCATCCAGAGCTTGTAGATGACCTTCGCTATCGTAAAAATAACGACTATAAGAATACGGATGCCATTATTAAATGGCAGGATGACCATTGGACAGCAAAAGCTACCTGGAAAAAAATTGACCGCCATCTGCCCTGGGGCTTATGGACAGGGAAAGGTTATGATAACAGCAATACTTCCGTGGACACAAGGGATTATGGTTTTATGGGTATGAAGCGACAAGAACTTACCTCCCAAGAATTACTTGTGGCACGTAGAGATACTGTAGGCAATTTGGAATGGGGTTGGTCGGTAAATTATCTGAATCAAAATAAAGATTATCGTAATGAAGGTTATGATGATCCAATTAATGATAAAGGGGCCGCCTATTGGAATCAGCCACTAAGTGTTTGGAGTAGTTATGATTCCAGAAGAGTTGGCGGAGCTGTCGATGGTAGCTATAAAGCTGGACAGAACCATATGCTGGAATTCATGGCCAACTGGTCCAAGGAAAAGATGGACATAGACGGTTGGGGAATGACCGATTTTAGAGATGGTGACATTGACTATCGTAGACGTTTTAGAAACTATTTTGAACAGACTTTGTTCAATATTCAATTGCAGGATACGATTACTTTAAACAAAGCAGAGGATTTTTGGTTTACACCCAGTGTGCGATATAATTCTTCCACGATTTTAGGACGTAGTTCCAGGTTGAAAAATGACCAACATCTTTGGTTTCATATGGAAGACGAACAACAAGATAGCAAAGTGACCTGGCAGATGGCGCTAAAAAAGAAAGTTAATGATCATCTTACACTTAGATCCACCTATGGTTCCTATTATAGGCTTCTCAATTTGTATGAAATTGCCGGTGACGGCGCAGGCATTATACCTCGTCCTAAACCGATAGACTCCCAAGGTAATGTTACAGGTGCGATGTTTCCGGTACCGGAAGAAGGAACTCAATGGGATATTAGTGCTATCTGGGATGACAAAATACTAGGGGCTGATGCCGATATTCAGCTGACCTATTTTGGACGAAAATCGGAAAATCTATTGCAACTTTACCGTTGTGGCTTTGATTATTTTTGCTATACCAACACCGCCCGTAACCGGGTAAACGGAGTAGAATTACAGACTAATTTTAGTTGGGACAAGTGGGATGTGAATATGGCTGGAACCTATATGCATGCTAGGCCTCAAAAGAGCGATAATTCTCCCACAGGGGACAATATCTATCGAGATATTCCCCAGACGTATTCACCCGAATGGGAAGGATCACTGCGTTTAACCTATCGTCCTAATCAAAAAACATCTATCTTTACTGAATTCAAATATATGAGTGAAATGTATGTAAGTCAAGGCTGGGATAAAAAGCAAACCCCACTTACTACGGTAGGACTAGGTATAAAACATAAGTTTAACAAAGATTTTCAAATGGTTGTAGGGGTGAATGATTTATTTAATAAAGGTCCAGAGTTGCGATTGGTTGAAACAGGTTTGTCCTATGACGGAATGTATAGTACTGCTGCAATGAGAGTTCCTTATCCGTTAAATACTGATTGTCCAACACAAGGGCGTACTTATTATGTAACAATGCAGTACAAGTTTTAGTTTCATGAAATTCAGTTAAGGAGGTGGTGCCCAAATCCGAGACGGGGAAGTACTGATGGGAAGGAGAGGATGGACGGTAAAAAAGGTATTCTTAAATCTCAGGCAGGCTGAAAAAATAAACGAAAAGAGGATTGTTAACATGAGGTTATATTCTAGTTTTGTAAGACGGATTATCTTACTGGTTACGATGCTATCGGTTGTTAGTAGTGCAACGGTACTGGCAGCTCCTGAAAATTTGTTTGGCTACACGGTTGTGGATTCTGGTTATACAGCAGGATCAGCAGGGGCTATTAATGGCGAGCGAAATGCCCTACCGACTACCTTTATAGCCCAAACGAATAAGGTTCCCAGTTTAAATGGTGACCCGGCAATTTTTAACTTTTTCCAGGGAAATGAAAGTCGCTTGGTGCTACGCCAATATAATTATACTCCTACAGCTGAGCCCAACAAAATCATTGACCCCCTTGCCGCATCTTGGAATCCCCTTGTATCGTCAAGTTGGAGTAATGTTGCCAATTTGCATGCCGTAGCAACCAAAGGCCAGTGGTTGTACGCCACTGGTTATGATTTGGCAAGAATTTCCGTTGTGAATATGGCTAGTGGTTATACGGAAAGCAACAGCTATCAATTCCCTACAGCGTGGCCTGCCATTGCCTTGCCCGCTGGTGCTGTATGCCATGGGGAAGGGTTAACCGTTGTTGGTAGCAATTTGTATGCCCTCTTTACCGTTAATCCTAACGGTGGTTATGACGTATATTCTAATAGCATTGTTGTAAAATTCTCGATTAATCCAGTAACAGGCGCTTTGACCTATGTCAACAAAATAGAAGTTGGTAAGAACGCCTTTGCGCTAGAACATTTTAACAATAAATTGTATATTTGCGCTCTTGGCGGTATGCAGAATGCAGGTAGTGCTAATGGTGATACGCGCCTTGATATTATTGATTTGTCTAATTTTACCAAGGTGTCTGTTTCCACAACTGCTGCAATCGGTGGTGACTTCCGCGACATTACCATCGTGGATGCCAACAATGCGTATGTTTTTGTCGGCCACTATGACGCCAATTTTGCTAATATGATCGGTGGCGTTTATCGTACCAGTGTCGTCAATATTCCTTCACCTGGGACTTGGACCAAGGTCAGTGATGTGAATGCTCCTGGCTATCTCTGGGGCATTTATGCTGACACAAATCGCCTCTGGTTTGTTAAAGGCAATCAGGTTGATATCTTCGGCTCCTTACCTAGCGGCGCTGCCACTGCTACGAAAACCTTTAACGTAGCTCAACTTGGGCAAAACGGAGGTCATTTGAATTCTGCGACGATTATTGCGCCGGATAAGATGGCTGCTAGAGGTGCACAATTCAAAGCCGCTGGTGCTGCTAAGTCTTTTGCTTCCCATTCTGTTCTTGCCCAACAAGCACGCAAGGCAGCTGAAGAATTAAAAGGGAAGAGAAAATAATCTAGATATAATGATCCAAAAAGATATGAGATTATAAGCAGGAAAATAAGGTATTTACAGGGCCTGGAGGGAATTTATCCAGGCCTGCTTTTCACTTTTGATAACAGGAAAAGGAGCTTTTTGATATGAGAAAACCATTGTTGTTCTTTACTTTATGCTGTTTTCTACTGATTGTTATTCCTGTACAGGCAAAGGAAGTGATCCCAACTTCTCCATTGAATTGGGAAATCAGCGTTCTGCCTAAACCCACCCCGGAAGAAATAGAGCGGGATCGTTGGTCTTATGTATTTACGAATAACATAGGTATATATGTATTTGATCGTCAATCTTTACAGCTAGATGCAGAAGATAAAAAAGTAGTCCATATCTTGACGAAAACCATTTTTAACGATCCGAAAATTATCGCCCAATTAAATGAAAAATATAAAGAAAAACTGAGCCAAGCAGATAAAGTCTCCTATAGCGAAATGCAGATGGTCTTTCAGATCAAGACCAAAACCTATACCGTGACGAAGACAAGGGTAGTGAGCGCACAGGGAATTGTGTTGGAAGATAGCCAACAAACTGGGAAGTTTGTTCCCGTTGTGCCCCAGACCTTTGCCGATTCCATGTATGATATGGCAAAAAAATATGAGCAAAATAATAACGCAAATTGCAATAATAAGTTGAACTTAGCTATAACCTAAGAAGGAGTCGCAAATTAAATTTGCGACTCCTTCTTAGGTTCAAAATATTTCAAGTCCAACAGGGCAATGGTCGCTGCCCATCACTTCGGAATAAATGGTAGCCTCTTTAATCTGCTCTTGCAGTCTATCGGAGAGGAGAAAATAATCAATACGCCACCCAATATTACGACTTCGGGCATTCATCATATAAGACCACCAGGTATAAGCATCTTTTTGGTCAGGATAAAGATAACGGAAAGAATCAGTGAAACCGCAGTGTAGTAGGGTCGTTAGCTTACCGCGCTCTTCATCTGTAAAACCAGCACTGCGCCGATTGGTCTTAGGGTTTTTTATATCAATTTCTTCATGAGCAACATTGAGGTCGCCGCAAATCAGTACAGGCTTTATTTCATCGAGTGCCTTAAGATAATTTCTAAAGTCATCTTCCCATTTCATACGGTATTCAAGGCGCAGCAATTCCCGTTTAGCGTTTGGAGTGTAGACATTTACAAGGAAAAACTCTTCAAATTCCATCGTAATGATGCGGCCTTCTTGGTCGTGTTCTTCGATACCCATACCATAGGTAACAGATAAGGGTGGGATACGGGTAAAAATAGCAGTGCCAGAGTAGCCTTTCTTGATGGCGCTGTTCCAAAACTTTTCGTAACCGATCAGATCAAATTGGGCTTGGTCGGGGTGCATTTTTGTTTCTTGCACGCAAAAAATATCGGCGGACATATCCTTAAAGAAATCTTCAAAGCCTTTTGTCAGGCAGGCTCTAAGGCCGTTTACATTCCATGATATGAGTTTCATAT
>JAPUES010000249.1 GCA_027492445.1 Sporomusaceae bacterium
CTCGTCGGGCTCATAACCCGAAGGCCACAGGTTCAAGTCCTGTCCCCGCAACCAACTACTTCTACTTAGTTTACTTTTTGAAAATAAACTAAGAACAATATGCTGGTGTAGCTCAGTCGGTAGAGCGTATCCTTGGTAAGGATAAGGCCACCGGTTCAATCCCGGTCACTAGCTCCATTAATGTCATTGTTATATGGCGGCGTAGCTCAGCTGGCTAGAGCATTCGGTTCATACCCGAAGGGTCCGGGGTTCAAATCCCTGCGCCGCCACCAAAAAAAAGTTGACATAATGAAATGGGTGCTGTATAATTAAACCTGTTGCATAAGAACATTAACAAAAATGCTGGAATAGCTCAACTGGTAGAGCACCTCACTTGTAATGAGGATGTTGCGGGTTCAAGTCCTGTTTCCAGCTCCATTTAATATCACATGGATAGGTTCCCGAGTGGCTAAAGGGAGCAGACTGTAAATCTGCCGGCTCCGCCTTCGCTGGTTCGAATCCAGCCCTATCCACCATCTAAGTAGCGAACCAAAGGTCTGCGAGCAGAGCGAGTGAGAACTTTGTGTGAGTCACTTAGTTAGCATTATAATGCTAACATCATTAGAGAACAAATCCTTTATCGCGGGGTGGAGCAGTTGGTAGCTCGTCGGGCTCATAACCCGAAGGCCACAGGTTCAAGTCCTGTCCCCGCAACCAATGCATTTTAACTGGCTTACTGTGTGATGACACTTAAACCAGTTTTTTAATAACTTATATGGCGGCGTAGCTCAGCTGGCTAGAGCATTCGGTTCATACCCGAAGGGTCCGGGGTTCAAATCCCTGCGCCGCCACCAAAACCATAAACCATAACTTCGCCTTCTGGCGAAGTTTTTTTGTGGAATGATAAGTAAAGTACAGTCGTTTTCCATAAAAGTTTAGACTTTCTTCTATGAGAGTGTCAGTGAGTGTTGACAGGGTGGCATAAGTGTGCTAAATTATATTAGTGGCATTTTGAAATGATGTCATATTTACAGGTAAGAGAGGTGTACAGGATGCGCAATGCGGTAACGTTGGCCTGCACAGAATGCAAACAACGCAATTATCAGACCAATAAAAACAAAAAGAACGACCCGGATAGATTAGAATTCAATAAGTATTGCAAGTTTTGCAAAAAACATACTTTACACAAAGAAACTAAGTAATTTATACGTAAATTACATTAGTAGGGGTGTAGCTCAATTGGTAGAGTAGCGGTCTCCAAAACCGTTGGTTGCGGGTTCGATTCCTGCCGCCCCTGCCAAGTAGTCTTACATGCTTGTATAGGCAGTATGAGACAGGGATGTGAAAAAATGGTTGCTCAAGAAACAGTTGCAAAAGTCAATACTTCTCGATTTAAAAAATTCTTACGGGAAGTTAAAGCAGAACTCAAAAAAGTATCATGGCCCACTAAGCAAGAACTTCTTTCCAATACAGGGATAGTATTTATCGCTGTAGTGCTAGTAGTAATCTTGATTTGGGTAATGGATGCTACATTCGCTGAGTTGTTACGTTTAATTATCAAGTAGGCTAAGGGGGTGGGGGCGTAATTGACGTCCCTGAAGTAATGGAATCTGAAAAAAATTGGTATGTAATACATACATATTCCGGCTATGAAAACAAAGTGAAAGCTAATCTAGAACGTAAAGTTCATTCCATGGGTATGGAAGATGAAATTTTTCGAGTCGTAGTACCTATGGAAGATGAAGTTGAAATTAAAGATGGCAAAAAGAAGATTACCAAGAAAAAAGTTTTCCCCGGTTATGTTATGGTAGAGATGATTGTCAATGATAGATCTTGGTATGTTGTACGCAATACACCAGGTGTTACAGGTTTTGTTGGCTCTGGTACTAAGCCTATCCCACTTACTGATGCCGAAATCAAAAACATTCTAAAATCCATGGGCATTGAAGAACTGAAACAGAAAATGGATATTGAAGTTTCTCAAATAGTACGTATTACCTCAGGTGCTTTTGAAAATTGGACAGCCAAGGTTCTAGAGATTCATCCTGAACGTAGTAAGTTAAAAGTCCTTGTGGATATGTTTGGAAGAGAAACACCAGTAGAATTAGATTTTTCTCAAATTGAGAAAGTTTAAATAAAGTTTTAAAAAACTTTATGAGTTACGTGGGAGGGCTAAATAGCCCGTAGTACCACATCATGTAAATAAGGAGGTGTATGCAAAATGGCTAAAAAAGTTGTAAAACTTGTAAAATTGCAAGTTCCTGCTGGTAAAGCGACTCCAGCGCCTCCCGTCGGCCCTGCCCTCGGTCAAGCTGGTGTAAATATAATGGCATTTGTTAAGGAATTTAATGAAAGAACGGCTAGTCAAGCTGGACTAATTATTCCAGTAGAAATTACCGTATTCGAAGATAGATCCTTTACATTTATAACCAAAACTCCTCCAGCTCCGATTCTGCTTAAGAAAGCTGCTGGTATTGAATCTGGTTCAGGAGAGCCTAATAAGAAAAAAGTTGCGAAAGTATCCCGCGAGAAAGTTCGTGAGATTGCTGAAACAAAAATGAAAGACCTTAATGCTGCCAGCATAGAATCCGCTATGCGTATGATTGAAGGTACTGCCCGTAGCATGGGTATTGACATCGTAGACTAGTTTTCGGACAGCCTAGATGTTAATGTGGGAGGATTATCCGCATAACCACAAAGTGAAGGAGTTTTTTGATATGGCAAAACATGGTAAAAAATATGAAGAAGCTGCTAAGCTGATTGAAGAAAACAAGCTATATGATCCTTTAGAGGCGATTGAGCTTGCGAAAAAAACAGCTAGTGCTAAATTTGATGAGACTTTTGAAGTTGCTATCAAGCTAGGGGTTGACCCTAAGCATGCTGATCAGCAAGTTCGTGGCGCAGTTGTATTGCCTCATGGTACTGGTAAAACTAAAACTGTTTTAGTTTTTGCTAAAGGCGAGAAGGCAAAAGAAGCTGAAGCTGCTGGTGCTGACTTTGTTGGTGCTGAAGAAATGGTAGCTAAAATCCAAGGTGGTTGGACTGATTTTGATGTAGCAGTTGCAACTCCTGACATGATGGGTACTGTTGGTCGTCTTGGTAAAGTATTAGGTCCAAAAGGCTTAATGCCTAACCCTAAAGTTGGTACTGTAACTTTAGATGTTGCTCGTGCTATAAGTGAAATTAAAGCCGGTAAGATTGAGTACCGTACTGATAAAGCAGGTAATATTCACGCGCCAATTGGTAAATTATCATTTGAAAGTGAAAGCATTCTTGCAAACTTCTATACCTTAGTTGATACTTTGGTAAAAGTAAAACCAGCCGCTGCTAAAGGTCAGTATATGCGCAGTATTACTATGAGCACTACTATGGGACCTGGTGTAAAAGTGAACCCACTTAAAGCTGCTGGCAACAAAAAAGACTAAATTGAATTAGTAAGCCATTGTAGAATTTTCGATTACCTATAACTTAATAGAAAAATTAGGCTGTAGACAGCAGGTACTAATAATGAACAATGAAGACGAAAGTCTTTAAAAAGTTCGCCTGCCGAGGTCGGAGATTTTGCAATAGCTTTTGCTATGAGCGGCCTCCGGCATATTGCCGAGAGGTCGTTTTGTTTCGGAATTAGAAAGTCGCCTTTCTAATTCCAAGTAAGGGCAACTAAGACTTCTGCCTGCGTCTGAGGATTTGGCAGAAGATAAGTTTTCTTTATATTCTTCTAAAGGAGGTGGATTTTAGTGGCTGTAACATCAGAAAAAATATCAGTGGTTTCTGAAATTAAAGGAAAGCTTTCTGCAAGTAAAGGTGCGGTACTCACAAATTACCGTGGTCTTACTGTGGCGCAAGATACCCAACTTCGTCGTAAATTACGTGAAGCTGGCGTAGAATATCGTGTTTTCAAAAATACGATGACAAGGATTGCTGCCAAAGAAGTTGGTATTGAAGGCCTAGATATATATCTAGAAGGACCAACTGCAATTGCCATGTCTGAGACAGACCCAGTTGCTCCAGCGCGTGTAATTTCTGACTTTGTAAAAGAGCATAAATTAAAAGCATTGGAAGTTAAAGGTGGAATATTAGACGGCAAGGTTATTGATGCTGAAGGTGTAAAAGCTTTGGCAAACCTACCAGCTCGCGAAGTGCTTATTGCTCAAGTATTGGCTGGTATGCAAACTCCAATTGCTGGATTTGTCAATGTTCTTCAAGGTTCTATTCGCAAATTTGTTTATGCGCTTGAAGCTGTGCGTCAACAAAAAGAATCAGCTTAGTTTTAGCTTTAATTAAAAATAAAAAAAGAATTTATGGAGGTATTTTAAAATGACTCAACAAGAAATTATGCAAGCTATTGAGAACATGACTGTTCTTGAATTATCCGAAATGGTGAAAGCTCTAGAAGAAAAATTTGGTGTATCTGCATCTGCTCCTATGGCTGTTGCTGCTGCTGCTCCTGTTGCTGCTGCTGCTGCTGAAGAACAATCCGAGTTTGATGTTATTCTTACTAATGCTGGCGCAAGCAAAATTAACGTAATCAAAGTAGTTCGCGAAGTTACAGGTCTTGGCTTAAAAGAAGCTAAAGAAGTAGTTGACGGCGCACCTAAAGCTGTAAAAGAAAAAATTGCTAAAGCTGATGCAGAAGCATTAAAAGCTAAACTTGTAGAAGCTGGCGCAACTGTAGAAATTAAATAATTTTAACCTAGTTACTATTATTTAATCTTTAATTTAAAAAATATAAAGAGTACCCATTGTGGTACTCTTTATATTTTTTAATATTAATTTTTGGGAAGTTGCTTGACGAAGGAATATTGTTATGATATAATTCTTCAATGTGATAAATGTTTGTTTTTAAGTGATGTTTTTATTGCGTAGCGTATAAAATATTGATTGGCAGGAAATAGTAATATAATGGAGGATGAAATAATATTTCATCATGTAAAACAAGCAAGGTCTTTTATTTCACTGGATAAGCCTTGCTTTTTTTGCGGAATTAGGAATTTTATAGTTTTCTAATTCCAAGTAAGGACATATAAGACGTTTGTCTGTGTCTAAGGACTTGGCACAAACCAAGTCTTTTCTTATCTTATTATTTACAACTGCTTGCCTTCGATATTATAGTATTTGCTACGCAGTATTGTATTATGTAAAAGGTTTTATACCGGCGACAAAATTAGTAGTTAAAACTTCTACGTTGTCGTTTGGGGGTATAGAGTTTAATTTTGGCTAAGGGGTGAAGGATTTAATGTTTAATCCTGTTCAGGTTGGCAAGAAAGTAAGATACAGTTATGCCAAGATTAAAGAAGTGCTGGACATGCCCAACCTTATCGAAATTCAGAAGAATTCGTATAACTGGTTTCTGAAGGACGGGTTGCGAGAAATTTTTCATGACATTTCGCCTATTCAGGACTTTACAGGTAATTTAGTGTTGACTTTTGAAAATTTCACACTAGGCGAACCCAAATATGTCTGTGAAGAATGTAAAGAGCGAGATGTTACATATTCTGCACCATTACGTGTAAATGTCCGGCTAATTAATCGTGAGACTGGCGAAATTAAAGAACAAGAAGTATTTATGGGTGATTTCCCGCTGATGACTGAAAATGGTACTTTTATCATTAACGGTGCAGAGCGGGTTATTGTCAGCCAATTAGTGCGTTCTCCTGGGGCATATTATAATGAAACCATTGACGCCAGTGGCAAAAAACTTTACAATTCCACGGTTATACCAAACCGTGGTGCATGGCTTGAATTAGAAACTGATGCTAATGACGTAATGTCCGTTCGTGTTGACCGGACACGTAAGTTGCCAGCAACTGTTCTTATTCGTGCCCTAGGCTATGCATCCAATGCGGCTATTTCAGAATTGTTCCACGATGATGTTCGTATTCGAGCTACTCTAGAACGAGATAATACCAATTCAAGAGAAGAAGCCTTAGTAGAAATCTACAAAAGGTTGCGTCCCGGTGAACCACCAACTGTTGATAATGCAACTCAATTATTGGAGTCTTTGTTTTTTGATTCCAAGCGATATGATTTAGCAACAGTAGGACGTTATAAACTAACTAAAAAACTAGGTTGGCAACGTCGTTTAATGGGTAAGACGTTGTATCAACCCATTGTAAATGCTGAAACTGGTGAAGTTATTGTACCAGCAGACACTACAATTGAAGAAAAAACAATTAATCTCATTGAAGAAAGTGGTATCTTTGCAAATGAAGATTTGATTGAAGTAAAAGTTAAGCTAAAGGATGGTTCGCCGGCGAAAATGCTGTGTAATCCTAGCAGACCTTATACTTATCGGACGATTACTAGGGAAGATATTTTAGCTTCTGTCAGTTACCTTCTTAATTTAATGGATGGTTTCGGCAATGTAGATGATATTGACCATTTAGGCAATCGTAGACTCCGTTCTGTAGGCGAACTATTGCAGAATCAATTCCGCATTGGTTTATCACGAATGGAACGTGTAGTTAAAGAACGTATGACAATACAGGATGTGGATGTAATTACACCACAGGCTCTGATTAATATTCGTCCTGTTGTAGCTGCGATCAAAGAATTCTTTGGTTCCAGTCAATTGTCACAATTTATGGATCAGACCAATCCGCTAGCAGAACTCACTCACAAAAGACGTCTTAGTGCCCTAGGGCCTGGTGGACTTAGTCGTGAACGAGCTGGTTTTGAAGTTCGTGACGTACATCATTCTCATTATGGTCGTATGTGTCCGATCGAAACACCAGAAGGTCCGAATATCGGTCTGATTGGCTCTCTATCCACCTTTGGACGTATTAATGAGTTTGGTTTTATTGAAACGCCTTACCGTAAAATTGATAAATACAATAAACGCGTAACGGAAGAAGTAAGATATCTGACTGCTGACGAAGAAGATGAAGTAGTGTGTGCTCAAGCAAATGAACCTATCGGAGAAGATGGGTGGTTTGTAGAACCGCGTATTACTGTACGTCACAGAAGTGAAATCTTAGTGATTCCAGCAGAGAAAGTTGATTATATGGACGTATCGGCGAAACAAGTTGTTTCGATTGCGACAGCCATGATTCCTTTCCTCGAAAATGATGACGCGAATCGTGCTTTGATGGGGGCAAACATGCAACGTCAAGCCGTGCCTCTTCTTAGAACCCAGGCTCCTCTAGTAGGAACAGGTATGGAATATAAGGCTGCACGAGATTCAGGAGTTCTCATTCTTGCAAAAAATGCTGGGGTTATTGAAAAAGTTACAGCAACTGAGATTCGAGTGCGTACTGATCGAGGTAGTTTAGATACTTACAAATTACTCAAATACTTACGCTCCAATCAAGGAACTTGTATCAATCAAAAACCAATTGTTTATAAAGGTGAAGTCGTAGAAAAAGGTCAAGTGTTGGCCGATGGACCTGCAACCGATAAAGGTGAATTAGCTTTAGGATTCAATGTTCTGATTGCTTTTATGCCATGGGAAGGTTACAACTACGAGGATGCTATTTTATTAAGTGAAAAAATCGTAAGAGATGATATATATACATCCATTCATATTGAAGAATACGAATGCGATGCCCGTGATACCAAACTAGGACCAGAAGAAATTACTCGCGACATTCCAAATGTGGCGGAAGAAGTACTCAAAGACCTTGATGATCGAGGGATTATTCGCATTGGTGCGGAAGTAAGACCGGGAGATATCATGGTTGGTAAAGTTACTCCTAAAGGAGAGACTGAACTTACTGCTGAGGAACGTTTGCTCCGAGCAATTTTCGGTGAAAAAGCTCGCGAAGTCCGTGATACTTCTCTTCGGGTTCCACATGGTGAAGCTGGTAAAATTGTTGATGTTAAAGTATTTAGCCGAGAAAATGGAGATGAATTACCACCGGGTGTGAATTTCCTAGTTCGTGTTTATATAGCACAAAAACGGAAAATCTCGGAAGGGGACAAAATGGCAGGGCGTCACGGTAATAAGGGTGTCGTTTCGCGTATTATGCGCGAAGAAGATATGCCATTTTTACCGGATGGAACGCCAGTACAAATCGTGTTAAACCCACTAGGTGTACCATCTCGTATGAATATCGGACAAGCACTAGAAACTCATTTGGGGATGGCTGCTGCTGCCTTTGGTATGCAGATTAAAGCAAAATCACCTGATATAGAAGCGCGCTTACGTAAAGTTGGCTATGATGTTGATAAACATGGTATGCCAAAGGCCGATGTTGCAGGCGTAAACCTAGCTACTCCCGTATTTGACGGTGCTCGCGAAAAAGAAGTATTCAATACTTTGGAAGCGGCAGGATTACCAGTAGATGGTAAAACCGTTCTGTATGATGGGCGTACAGGGGAAGCCTTTGACAATCGCGTAACAGTAGGCTTCGTATATATGTTAAAATTAGCTCATCTAGTTGATGACAAAATCCATGCTCGTTCTACAGGTCCTTACTCTCTAGTTACGCAGCAACCACTTGGCGGTAAAGCCCAATTTGGTGGTCAGCGTTTTGGAGAAATGGAGGTGTGGGCACTAGAAGCTTATGGTGCTGCTTACACTCTACAAGAATTGTTAACAGTAAAATCAGATGATGTCGTCGGTCGGGTAAAAACATATGAAGCCATTGTGAAAGGCGAAAATATACCTGAACCTGGTGTGCCTGAATCCTTTAAAGTTTTGATCAAAGAATTACAAAGTATTGGACTTGATATTAAAATTTTAAATGAAGATGCGCAAGAAATCATGATTGATGACATTGATGATGATGTACAGCAAGCTGCTAAAGAACTCGAACAAAACATCGGTGTTACATTAATCGCTGCCCCAGATCCTCATGCTCGAACGAAGGAAGAATTAGAGCCAGAAGCAGTAGAAGAATATGATATTCTTGATGAAATTGAGCCATTAGAAGAAGAGCTTGATATTATTGCTGAAATTGGCGTATTAGGAACTGAGAAATTCGACCTTAGTGACAAGGATGAGACAGAAGAGGCAGAAGCCCCACTCGCAAGTAAGGCCCTAAAAAAGGCAAAAAGTAAAGAAAAAAAGCTTACACAACGTGATCTATTACAAGAAATAGATGATGAAGAAATTGAGTAATTTGAAGAAGGGAGTGATAACCCTTTGTTGGATGTAAATAATTTTGATTCAATGAGGATTGGGTTGGCTTCTCCGGAACAGATTCGGAAATGGTCCCATGGGGAAGTAAAAAAGCCAGAGACTATAAACTACCGTACACTTAAGCCTGAGCGTGATGGTTTGTTTTGTGAAAAAATATTTGGTCCAACCCGTGACTGGGAATGTCATTGTGGTAAATATAAGCGTATTCGGTACAAAGGTATTGTCTGCGATCGATGCGGCGTAGAAGTGACTCGTTCAAAAGTACGCCGTGATCGTATGGGACATATACAACTAGCTGCGCCGGTATCTCATATCTGGTATTTTAAAGGTATACCTAGTCGTATGGGGCTTATTTTAGATATATCACCTCGGTCTTTAGAAAAGGTGTTATATTTTGCTTCCTATATCGTACTTGATCCTGGTGACACACCACTTATGAAACGTCAATTATTGACAGAGAATGAGTATCGTGAATACCGAGATAAATATGGCAATGCCTTTAAAGTTGGTATGGGTGCTGAAGCTATTAAAAAACTTCTTCAAGAATTAGATTTAGAAAAAATGAGCAAAGAGCTCAGACAAGAACTAAAAGAAGTAAGTGGACAACGTAAAATAAGAGCCATTCGCCGTCTTGAAGTAACAGAAGCATTTCGTAAGTCGGGTAATCACCCTGATTGGATGATTATGGATATTGTACCTGTCATTCCACCTGAACTGCGCCCGATGGTGCAGCTTGATGGCGGGCGGTTTGCAACATCTGATCTTAACGATTTATATCGTCGTGTTATCAATCGCAACAATCGCCTGAAACGATTGCTAGATCTTGGTGCTCCTGATATTATTGTGCGCAATGAAAAAAGAATGTTACAAGAGGCTGTTGACGCACTGATTGATAATGGTCGCCGTGGTCGCCCGGTTACTGGACCTGGCAATC
This sequence comes from Sporomusaceae bacterium, assembly GCA_027492445.1. Lineage (GTDB taxonomy): Bacteria > Bacillota > Negativicutes > DSM-13327 > DSM-13327 > CTSoil-075. Next base: position 9,996 of record JAPUES010000249.1, read on the forward strand.
GTCCTTTAAAGTCATTAAGTGATATGCTTAAAGGTAAACAAGGACGTTTCCGTCAGAATCTACTAGGTAAACGGGTAGACTACTCTGGACGTTCCGTTATTGTTGTTGGCCCTGAACTTAAATTACATCAATGTGGTTTGCCCAAAGAAATGGCTTTAGAGTTATTTAAACCTTTTGTTATGAAAAAACTAGTGAATGCTGGTCATGCTCATAATATTAAGAGTGCAAAACGCATGGTGGAAAGAGTACGACCAGAAGTATGGGATGTACTAGAAGAAGTTATTAAAGAGCATCCGGTTCTTTTAAATCGTGCACCAACCTTGCATCGCTTGGGCATTCAAGCCTTTGAACCCGTATTGTCAGAGGGACGTGCTATAAAGCTTCATCCTCTTGTATGTACAGCATACAATGCTGACTTTGATGGTGACCAAATGGCTGTCCATGTACCATTGTCAGCAGAAGCCCAATCAGAGGCGCGAATGCTTATGCTTGCTGCTCATAATATCTTGTCAACCAAAGACGGTAAGCCTGTCGTAACACCGACACAAGATATGGTTCTAGGGGCATATTACCTAACCATGGAAAAAGCGGGCGATGTTGGTGAAGGCAAAATTATGTGCGATATTAATGAAGCCTTGCTTGCTTATCATCAAAAAGAATTGTCACTTCATGCCCTCATCAAAGTGCGTTTTCCTAAGTATGGATTAGTAAACACTACGATGGGACGTATGATTTTCAATGAAAGCTTACCTGAAGAAATTCGCTACTTCTTCCAAAAAGATAGCGAATGGCATTTAGGTATTATGATGGATAAGAAACAGCTTGGTAAATTGGTAGGCGAGACATATCGGCAGTTTGGTACATCAAGGACTGCTCAAGTTCTTGACAACATTAAACGCCTAGGCTATTCTTTCGCTTGTCGGGCAGGTATTACGGTTGCCATTTCCGATATAAATATTCCTCCTGAGAAAAAAGATATTCTAGGTACTACAGAAAGCCGTGTTGATATTGTAGATAAGCAATATCGTCGTGGTTTGATTACCGAAGATGAAAGATACAAGAAGACCATTGAACTTTGGACAAAAGCGACAGATGATGTTACAACAGCAATGATGAACAACTTGGATCGCTTTAACCCAATTTACATGATGGCTAACTCTGGTGCTCGTGGTAACATTCAGCAGATTCGTCAGCTGGCTGGTATGCGTGGACTCATGGCAGATCCATCTGGTAAAATCATTGACCGTCCGATTAAGGCTAATTTCCGTGAAGGATTGACAGTACTTGAGTACTTTATTTCCACTCATGGTGCTCGTAAAGGTTTGGCTGATACGGCTCTTAGAACTGCTGACTCAGGTTATTTGACACGTCGTTTAGTTGACGTATCCCAAGACGTAATTGTCCGTGAAGATGATTGTGATGTCTTTGGTATTAATCTAGTCAGAGAACGGGCACGACTAGCAAAATCCAGTGCAGGTGCTATTGAGGTATTACGTGAAACACTCTTAGGTCGTGTATTAGCAGAAGATGTAATAGATCCAGCTACTGGTGAAATACTACTTCCACGCACCACAGTACTTGATGATGATAACTTAAAGCTAATTGGGGAGAACTCCGTACCTGAAATTATGGTGCGTGGTATGTCAACAACTACGGAAGAAGATATCAATGCTTCTGCATCTAACGAAGTAATTGTTTTGGGTGCTCCTGAAGAAGAAATGCGCAAAATCCTTAAAAATGCTATGATTCGTGAAATGTTAGGCAAGAATACAACCAATGCTATTACCGATAGTCAAGGCATCGAAATTGTTGCTGCCGAGACACCATTAACAGAAGAAGCGATTGAAGCTGTCTTAGTGAGTGATGTTCGTGAAGTAAAAGTACGTAATAATAGCATTCGAGGTATTGAAGTTGAAGCAATTACGGAAGGGTCTGGTGTAATTGAGGCTCTTAAAGATCGTATTGTAGGACGTTTTGTGGCAGAAGATATAGCGGATCCTAAAACCGGCGAGCTCATTGTTAAAGTCAATGATACCATTGATGAAGAATTAGCAGACCGTATTGTAGCCGTTCGGGAAACGGTATCCATTCGTTCCGTACTTACCTGCAGATCTCAATTTGGGGTTTGTATTAAATGTTATGGACGAAACTTAGCAACGGGAGATCCTGTGGATGTTGGCGAAGCAGTTGGTATTATTGCAGCCCAGTCTATTGGTGAACCAGGTACTCAGCTCACCATGCGTACCTTCCATACTGGTGGTGTCGCTGGTGATGACATAACCCAAGGTCTACCAAGGGTTGAAGAATTATTTGAGTCTCGCAAACCGAAACGTCAAGCCATTATTACTGAAATTGACGGTATAGCCCAAGTTGATTTAAAAGAAATCAAAGGTATGCGTAAAATTACAGTAACACCAGCCATGGGTGAGGAAGTAGTTTATCCAATACCATATGGTGCACGCATTATTGTTCGTGATGGGCAACAAATTGTAGCAGGTGATCGCTTAACTGAGGGTTCAGTAAATCCTCATGATATTTTACGGGTATGCGGTATTCAAGCTACGCAACGTTATTTAGTATATGAAGTTCAAAAAGTATACAAATCTCAGGGTGTAGAAATTAATGATAAACACATTGAAGTAATCGTTCGTCAAATGATGCATAAGGTTAAAGTTGAAGAATCAGGCGACACTGGACTTTTACCAGGTGAATACATTGATACTAATACCTTTGAAGAAGAAAACGCGAAAGCCATTGAGGCTGGTGGCGAACCGGCAGTAGCACGTCCTATTTTGCTGGGTATCACGAAAGCTTCCTTAGCAACAGATTCCTTCTTATCAGCAGCATCCTTCCAAGAAACAACACGTGTTCTTACGGAAGCCGCGATTAAGGGGAAAGTTGATCCTCTTCTCGGACTTAAAGAAAATGTTATCATCGGAAAACTTATACCTGCAGGTACTGGTATGAGCCGTTATCGTAACATTAAGCTTATCAAATTATAATATTGCAAGAAAAGATAAAAGGGCTTAGCTTTTTGGCTAAGCCCTTTTTATCTTTTTTTAAAATACAGTAAATTTCTATTGAATAGTCGCTATGGTATAAAAAGTACTGAAAAATTAGTATAAATTCTTTGACATATATTTTTAAAGTGATATAATTACTGATAGTTACAAGATAAACAATAAATTTGTGCGCCAAATTTGTTGTTTTATTGCAAAAGCGATACACTAGGGCCCGTGGACATAAAAAAAGCCTATAAATGTAGAGAAAAACAGAATTTATTGAGAGAACTTTGTTGACATTGGGTTTTGATAATGATAAAATATCATAGTGCCCAAGAAAAAAAGCGCATTTGTTTGGTAATTAAGGGAGTGAACCGAATGTCCCTCGACGCATTAAAAACTGCAAAAAGAGCGATTGGTATTAAACAAGTCACGAAAGCGATTGAAAAAGAGCTGGTGCAAGAAGTATTTATCGCAAAAGACGCTGAACAACGTTTAGTGGAACAACTTCAGATGGTGTGTAGTCAAAAAAATGTGGCGGTAGACGTGGAGTTTACGATGATGGAACTAGGAAAGTCTTGCGGCATCGAAGTTGGTGCAGCGGCGGTAGCGGTCTTGAAGTAAGTTCAATTTCGTTAAATGTTTTGCCTTGGACTATGGTTTTAGGTGAAATTTTTATATAATTAATCAAGAAATTTGGAAGGGGGTGTAATGAATGCCAACAATTAACCAATTAGTACGCAAAGGTAGAGAATCAATCATAAAAAAATCTACTGCGCCAGCTTTGAAGGAATGTCCACAAAAGCGTGGTGTATGTACGAGAGTATATACAACTACTCCTAAAAAACCAAACTCTGCACTACGTAAAGTTGCAAGGGTACGTTTAACAAATGGTATTGAAGTTACGGCATATATTCCTGGTATTGGTCATAACTTACAAGAACATAGTGTTGTGCTAATCAGAGGCGGTAGAATTAAAGACTTACCAGGCGTACGTTATCACATTGTTCGTGGTGCACTTGACACTGCTGGTGTGCAAAAACGTAGCCAAAGTAGATCCAAGTACGGTACAAAACGTGCAAAAAAATAAATAATTAAATAATCCTGGAAAAGGAGGGATAATATGCCAAGAAAAGGACCTGTTACAAAACGCGATGTTTTACAAGATCCGGTATACAACTCTAAGGTTGTTACTAGATTTGTTAATAAAATAATGTTAGATGGCAAGAAAAGTATTGCTGAGAATATTGTTTATGATGCATTTGATATTATCCGGGCTAAAACCGGCAAAGATCCATTAGAGGTTTTTGAAACAGCAATGAAAAATGTTATGCCGGTATTGGAAGTGCGTGCGCGCCGTGTTGGTGGTGCTAATTACCAAGTTCCAATCGAAGTACGTGCAGATCGTCGTTTCTCTTTGGGGATTCGCTGGTTAGTGAACTACTCTAGATTACGTGGTGAAAAAACCATGCGTGAAAGACTAGCAGCTGAATTGATGGATGCGTCCAACAATACTGGTGCTTCCATTAAGAAAAAAGAAGATACTCACAAAATGGCGGAAGCCAACAAAGCTTTTGCACATTATCGTTGGTAGTTTTCAATGTTTGTAATCATTAAGGAGTGATATTAGTGGCCAGAAAATTCTCGCTCGAAAAGACGCGAAATATCGGCATCATGGCACATATTGACGCTGGCAAGACCACTACGACGGAACGGATACTGTTTTATACTGGCAAGGTACACAAGATTGGTGAAGTGCATGAAGGCGCTGCGACAATGGACTGGATGGTGCAAGAGCAAGAAAGAGGTATTACCATTACCTCTGCGGCCACTACTTGTCAATGGGCAGAACATCGTATAAACATCATTGACACACCAGGACACGTGGACTTTACTGTAGAAGTAGAACGCTCGTTAAGAGTGCTAGATGGAGCTGTAGCGGTGTTTTGCGCTAAAGGTGGCGTAGAACCTCAATCAGAAACTGTTTGGCGTCAAGCTGATAAATATAGTGTACCGCGTATGGCGTATGTTAATAAAATGGATATCCTTGGTGCTGACTTTTACCGCGTTGTTGGTATGATGAGAGACCGTTTAGGTGCAAATGCAGTGCCTGTTCAATTGCCAATCGGTTTTGAACACACTTTCCAAGGTTATGTTGATCTGGTAGAAATGAATGCAGTTATTTACAAAGATGATCTTGGTGAAAAAACTGAAATCACTGAAATACCAGAAGACATGAAGGAACTTGCTGCGAAGCATCGTCAAGAGCTTTTAGATTCAGTTGCTGAAAGTGATGATGAGCTAATGATGAAATACTTAGAGGGTGAAGAACTCACTGTCGAAGAAATTAATCGTGGTATTCGTAAAGCTACTATTGCATGTGCAATGACTCCAGTGGTGTGTGGATCTTCTTACAAAAACAAAGGTGTACAACCACTTTTGGATGCTGTAATAGCATATATGCCATCGCCGTTAGATGTTCCAGCAATTAAAGGTGTTAATCCTGACACTGAAGTAGCAGATGAACGTGCAGCGGATGATAGCTTGCCGTTTTCAGCATTGGCTTTCAAAATTATGGCGGATCCTTTTGTAGGTAAGCTGGCGTTCTTTAGAGTGTACTCTGGTACCCTTTCCTCTGGTTCTTATGTATATAATTCGACCAAAGGTAAGAGAGAACGTATTGGACGTATCCTGCAAATGCATGCTAATCACCGTGAAGAAATTCAAGAAGTATATACAGGCGATATTGCCGCTGCAGTTGGATTGAAAGATACAACTACTGGTGACACTCTGTGTGATGATAAAAATCAAATTATTCTTGAACGCATGGTTTTCCCTGAACCAGTTATTTCCGTCGCAGTTGAACCTAAGACGAAAGCTGACCAAGAGAAAATGGGTATTGCTCTTCAACGATTGGCTGAAGAAGATCCAACTTTCCGTGTTAACACTGACCAAGAAACGGGTCAGACCATTATCTCCGGTGTAGGTGAACTGCATTTAGAGATTATTGTTGACCGGATGCTAAGAGAATTCAAAGTTGATTGTAGCGTAGGTAAACCACAAGTTGCTTATCGTGAGACAATCCGTAAAAAAGTTAGAGCGGAAGGTAAGTTTGTACGTCAGTCCGGTGGTCGTGGTCAATACGGTCATTGCTGGCTTGACATTGAACCTCTTCAGCCTGGTGAAGGGTTTATCTTCGAAAGTAAAGTTGTTGGTGGATCTATTCCAAGAGAATATATTGCGCCAATCGGTGCTGGTGCTAAAGAAGCAATGGACAACGGTGTTTTAGCGGGTTATCCAATGGTTGACATTAAGGTAACCGTTATTGAAGGTTCTTACCATGATGTTGACTCATCAGAAATGGCCTTTAAAATTGCTGGTTCCATGGGTTTCAAAGCAGGTTGTGCTAAAGCTGGCGCTGTAATCTTAGAACCATACATGAAGGTTGAAGTTACAGTTCCAGAAGAATATATGGGTGATGTAATCGGCGATTTGAATTCTCGTCGTGGTCGTATTGAAGGCATGGAAGCGCGCAATGGCGTTCAAGCAATCAATGCATATGTACCACTAGCGGAAATGTTCGGTTACGTAACGGATTTGCGTTCTAAAACGCAAGGCCGTGGTAATTACTCAATGGGCTTTGCTCATTATGATGAAGTACCGAAAAGTATTGCAGAAGCGATTATCGCCAAAATTAAAGGCGTATAATTTTGAAAAAATAAGGAGGCTAAAACAAAATGGCAAAGAAAAAGTTTGAGAGAAATAAACCACATGTTAACATTGGTACGATTGGTCACGTCGATCATGGTAAAACTTCACTAACAGCTGCTATTACAATGACTCTTTCCAAACATGGTGGCGGAACTTTCGTGGCTTATGACATGATTGATAAAGCACCTGAAGAAAGAGAACGCGGTATTACAATCAATACTGCTCACGTTGAATATGAAACAGAAAAACGTCACTATGCTCACGTTGACTGCCCAGGCCATGCTGACTATGTTAAAAACATGATCACTGGTGCTGCACAAATGGATGGTGCTATTCTAGTAGTAAGTGCTGCTGATGGTCCTATGCCACAAACACGTGAACATATCCTCTTGTCTCGTCAAGTTGGCGTACCTTCCATGGTCGTATTCTTGAATAAAGTTGACCTAGTTGATGATGCTGAACTAATTGAACTTGTTGAAATGGAAGTTCGTGAACTTCTTTCCAGCTATGAGTTCCCTGGTGATGACATTCCTGTAGTTTGTGGTTCCGCTGTACAAGCTCTTAACTGCGCTTGCGCAAGTCGCGATTGCAAATGGTGCGGAAAAATATTTGAATTAATGGATGCAGTTGATGAGTATATCCCAACTCCTACTCGTGCAACTGACAGACCATTCTTGATGCCTGTTGAGGACGTGTTCACTATTACTGGTCGTGGTACTGTTGCCACTGGTCGTGTAGAACGCGGTGAAATCAAAGTTGGCGAAAACATTGAAATCGTTGGTATGACTGAAAAACCTAGAAGTGTTGTTGTAACAGGCGTAGAAATGTTCCGCAAACTTCTTGATTCTGCAGTAGCAGGCGATAACATTGGTGCACTTCTTCGTGGTGTTGAACGTAAGGACATTGAACGCGGTCAAGTATTAGCAAAACCAGGTTCAATTAAACCTCACACAAAATACAAAGCTGAAGTATATGTACTTTCAAAAGAAGAAGGCGGACGTCACACTCCATTCTTCACAAACTACCGTCCACAATTCTACTTCCGTACAACAGATGTTACTGGTGTAGTAAATCTGCCAGAAGGTGTAGAAATGGTTATGCCTGGTGATAACATTCAAATGTCAATTGAGCTTATTACTCCAATTGCAATTGAAGAAGGTCTACGTTTCGCGATTCGCGAAGGTGGCCGTACTGTAGGCGCTGGCGTAGTAACTGCTGTTGAACTTTAAAATGAAAATTGGGGTGGCTGGTCTCAGCTGCCCCAATAATAAACAGGTAGGCTTTAGTTTTAATGCGATGACGTGAAAGGTTGCCTGCAATTTGTAGGGGGAAATTTTCACGGAGAATGTCCGTTCTAGAAACTGGGCGATATAGGAGGAAATACAATGGCTAAACAACAAAAAATCAGAATTCGTCTTAAAGCATATGATCACAAGGCACTTGATCAAAGTGCGGTGAAAATTGTAGAAACTGCTAAAAGAACTGGTGCTATGGTTTCTGGTCCCATTCCACTTCCTACGGAGAAAAATATTTTTACTGTCCTACGTTCACCACATGTCAATAAAGATTCACGGGAGCAATTTGAAATGCGTACCCACAAACGTCTAATTGACATTCTTGAACCGACTGCCAAGACCGTTGATGCGTTAATGCGTCTGGATCTTCCGGCTGGCGTGGACATTGAAATCAAGCTGTAGGAGGAGGTGTAATAAATGGCTAAAGTAATTTTAGGTAAAAAACTTGGTATGACGCAAATTTTTACTCCAGATGGTAAAATGATTCCTGTTACTGTAGTAGAAGCAGGTCACGGCGTGGTGCTGCAAAATAAAACGGTTGAAAATGATGGCTACAATGCAGTGCAGTTAGGCTTCGGCACTGTTAAAGATAAAAAGGTTACTAGCCCAATGAAAGGTCACTTTGCCAAAGCAGGCGTTAAACCTGTTAAATTCATTCGGGAAGTTAGATTACCTGGTGCATCAGAATATACAGTAGGTCAAGAAATTGCTGTTGATGTGTTTGCTGAAGGTGATGTAATCGATGTAACTGGTGTTGCCAAAGGTAAAGGTTTTGCTGGTGTTATCAAGCGTTGGAACTTTAGACGTGGACCGATGGCCCATGGTTCTAAATCTCACCGTGAACCTGGTTCTATGGGACCACGTATGAGTGGTGGCGGCGGTAAAGTATTCAAAGGCAAAAAACTACCAGGCCGTATGGGTGGTCAAAAAGTTACTGTACAACGTTTGACGATTGTAAGAGTCGATGCTGAACGTAATTTGATCTTAATCAAAGGTGGTATTCCTGGACCTAAAGGAAACTTCATGATGATTAAGAGTACTGTAAAACCTAAGAAATAATCTTGCGGGTTCGTTGATTTGTGGCTAGTTTAGCTTATATTCAAATCTCGAACCTGGAACCACGAAAGGAGGATGTGCTATATGCCGATAGTAGCAGTATATGATATCACTGGAGCAAAAACCAGTGAGATGGAATTAAATGATAGCGTTTTTGGCGTAGATGTTAATGAATCTGTATTACATCAAGCTGTAGTAATGCAATTGGCCAGCCAACGTTTAGGTACAGCTTCAACTAAAACCAGAGGTTTTGTGCGCGGTGGTGGTAAAAAGCCATGGAAACAAAAGGGCACAGGTCGTGCTCGTGCTGGTAGTATTCGTTCCCCATTATGGGTAGGTGGTGGTACTGTATTTGGTCCACACCCACGTTCTTATGCTTTTAGAATGCCACGTAAACAACGTCGCTTAGCGATTAAATCCGCGTTGACAGCTAAATTGCAAGATGGAGAACTAGTTGTATTAGATACTATTAATTTTGATGCACCAAAAACAAAAAGTGTACTAAAATTAATGAGCGACTTTAATGTAGCTAACAAAAAGGTTTTGATCGTTACAGCAGATATGCTGGAAAACGTTGAAAAATCAGCTCGTAATATTCCAGGAGTAAAAGCTATTCCTGCTTCTAGCAGTCTTAACGTATACGACCTTTTGTACCATGATAAAGTGTTCGTTACAAAAGAAGCAATTACTCGTATTGAGGAGGTTCTGGTATAATGCAAAATTTGCGTGATGTACTGATTCGCCCCCTTATTACTGAGAAAACCAATGCTATGATGCAAGACAACAAATATACTTTCGTTGTGCCTTTAAAGGCCAATAAAGTACAAGTTCGTCAAGCAGTTGAAAGTATTTTCAAAGTAAAAGTATTGGCTGTTAATACCATTCGTGTAATGGGTAAAACCAAGCGTATGGGCAAGACTGAGGGTAAGCGTCCAGATTATAAAAAAGCAATCGTAAAACTGGCTCCTGGCCAGACGATAGAATTCTTTGAAGGTGTATAACCTGTAATTTTTTAAAAAGGAGGGGCAACAATGGCAGTAAAAAGCTTTAAACCATATACTCCAAGTAGACGATTTATGACAGTATCCAGTTTTGATGAAATTACTACAGATAAGCCAGAACGTTCATTAATTGAGCGCTTGCAGCAACATGCTGGTCGTAATAATCAAGGCCGTATGACTGTTAGACATCAAGGTGGCGGTCATAAACGTCAATACCGGATTATAGATTTTAAACGCAACAAAGATGGAATTGTCGCTAAAGTAGCAACCATCGAATATGATCCTAATCGCTCAGCTAATATTGCGTTACTTCACTATGCAGATGGCGAAAAACGTTATATTTTGGCTCCTAATGGCCTTAAAGTTGATGATAAAATAATGAGTGGTCCTGAAGCGGATATTAAAGTGGGTAATGCGTTACCAATTAAAAATATTCCTGTAGGTACTTCACTTCACAATATTGAGCTAAAAATTGGTAAGGGCGGACAAATGGTTCGTTCTGCTGGTGGATCAGCACAATTAATGGCAAAAGAAGGCGATCATGCTCTTCTAAGACTACCTTCTGGTGAATTACGCAAAGTGCATATTAATTGCAAAGCGACAATTGGTCAAGTTGGTAACTTAGAGCATGAAAACATCACTAGCGGTAAAGCTGGTCGTTCCCGTTGGCTCGGCATACGTCCTGCAAACCGTGGTGTGGCAATGAATCCTTGTGACCATCCACATGGTGGTGGTGAAGGTCATTCCCCTGTTGGTCGTAAACATCCTGTTACTCCTTGGGGTAAACATGCTATGGGTGTTAAGACTCGTCGTAATAAAACATCAGATAAGATGATTGTAAAAAGACGCACGAAAAATAAATAAGCCTAAGTGTTAGGGCTAACCGGATAGAGAAGGGAGGCTAATCAAGTGTCCAGATCAATTAAAAAAGGACCTTATGTTCATGCAAGCGTAATGAAAAAAATCGATGCTATGAACGAAGCAGGCGAGAAAAAAGTTTTCAAGACCTGGTCGCGTAGTTCTACCATTCTTCCTAACTTCGTTGGACATACTGTTGCGGTACATGATGGACGTAAACATGTTCCTGTTTATATGACGGAAGATATGGTAGGTCACAAACTAGGTGAATTTGCACCTACTCGGACGTACAAAGGTCATTCTGGTTCAGAAAAATCCACATCATTACGGTAATTGGGTGATAGTTACTGGAAAGGGGGCTAGTATATGGAAGCTAAAGCAATTGCTAGACATATTCGCATTGCACCACGTAAAATTAGAGTCGTTATTGATCTAATTCGTGGGAAAAACATTGGTGACGCGTATGCAATATTAAAACATACGCCTAAAATTGGATCAGAAGTTCTTTTAAAAGTACTTGAATCAGCTATTGCAAATGCAGAGCATAATTATGATATGAACTCTGATAAGCTCTATGTTGCCGCCGCGTTTGTTGACCAAGGACCTACCTTGAAACGCATTCATCCGCGGTCTCGTGGTCAAGCTTTTAAAATTTTGAAACGCAGCAGTCACGTGACAGTTGTTGTAAAAGAAAGATAACTGGTGAAGGAGGTAAAACAAAGTGGGTCAAAAAATACATCCTCATGGTTTGCGACTTGGTATCATTAAAACTTGGGATGCCAAGTGGTATGCTGGTAAAGACTTTGCGGCTAATCTTCATGAAGATTTGAAAATCCGTAAATTCATCAAAACAAAGGCCTTTAGCGCTGGTGTATCAAAGCTTGTAATTGAACGTGCATCAAATCGTGTTAAAGTTATTATTCATACAGCAAAACCTGGTATGATTATTGGTCGTGGTGGTGCTGGTATTGAAGATATGAAAAAAAGCCTAAAACAACTTACTGGTAAGCAAATTGATATAAATATTGCTGAAGTTAGACAACCTGATATGGATGCTCAATTGGTTGCGGAAAATATTGCGGCTCAACTAGAAAGACGCATTGCCTTCCGTCGTGCCATGAAACAATCCATTCAACGCACTATGCGCGTGGGCGCAAAAGGTATTAAAGTAATGGTAGGCGGTCGTTTAGGCGGCGCTGAGATTGCTAGAAGCGAAGCTGCTCGTGATGGTAGTATTCCACTTCATACACTGAGAGCTGATATTGATTATGGCACAGCTGAAGCACATACAACTTACGGCCTTATCGGCGTAAAAGTATGGATTTACAAAGGTGAAATTTTGCCAGAAGTGAAAAAGGTCGCTGCCGCTGTTGAAGGGAGCGAAATATAATGCTACTGCCAAAAAGAGTAAAACATCGTAAACAATTCCGCGGTCGTATGAAGGGTAAAGCCCAAAGAGGCAGCACCGTAAGTCATGGCGAGTTCGGATTGGCAGCATGTGAACCAGCTTGGATCACTAACCGTCAAATCGAAGCAGCTCGTATTGCAATGACGCGTTATATTAAACGTGGTGGTAAAGTATGGATTAAAATATTCCCAGATAAACCAATTACAGCTAAACCTGCTGAAACACGCATGGGTAGTGGTAAAGGTTCAACAGAATACTGGGTAGCAGTGGTAAAACCAGGTCGTGTAATGTTTGAAATGGATGGCGTTAGCGAAGAAATGGCTAGAGAAGCCATGCGCTTAGCTGCTCATAAACTTCCTATTAAAACAAAATTTGTTAAACGGGAAGTTGCTGCTGAAGCCCAAGAAGAAGTGGGTGGTGAAGTAAATGAAGGTTAAAGACTTCCGCGAAATGAACGCAACTGAACTTAACCAAAAAATGTCTGTACTCAAAGAAGAGCTATTTAACCTTAGATTTCAACTTGCTACCGGTCAGTTGGAAAATCCAATGCGGATTAAAGAAGTAAAAAAATCCATAGCCCGCGTTAAGACGATTCAACGTGAACAGGAAATGAGTGTCAATCAAGGGTAGCATTCTAATAGACGTTCTTAATTAAGAACGGAAGGAGGCTAATTGTACGTGAGTGAAAGAAATGATCGTAAAGTAAAGATTGGTAAAGTAGTTAGCGATAAAATGGATAAAACAGTTGTTATAGCCATTGAACGTTTAGTACAACATCCACTTTATAAAAAATCCATAAAGAAAACAGTGAGATTTAAAGCCCATGATGAAAATAACGACAGCCACACTGGTGATATCGTATCCGTCATGGAAACTCGTCCTCTGTCTAAAGATAAACGTTGGAGAGTTGTAGAAGTTATTGAAAGAGCTAAATAGGTGAGGACTTAAAAGCCTCGATAAGGAGGAAATAGGATGATTCAACAACAATCAATCCTTACTGTTGCTGATAACAGTGGTGCGAAACAAATCATGTGTATCAGAGCACTTGGCGGTTCATTCCGTAGATATGCTAACATCGGTGATGTTATTGTTGCGGCAGTAAAATCTGCTTCTCCCGGTGGTGCCGTTAAAAAAGGTGATGTAGTTAAAGCCGTAGTGGTTCGCTCCAAAAAAGGCTTACGTCGCCCTGACGGTTCTTATATCCGTTTTGATGAGAATGCTGCAGTTATCATAAAAGAAGATAAAAGCCCTAGAGGTACACGTATATTTGGGCCAGTAGCGAGAGAACTGCGTGAGAAAGATTTTATGAAGATAATCTCGCTGGCGCCGGAAGTAATCTAAGTTAGGAGGTATCCGGAATGTCAGAAGCCAAAAAATTACACGTCAAAAAAGGCGACATGGTTGTTGTTTTGACTGGTAAAGATAAAGGTAAAAAGGGTAAAGTAATTGAAGCATTACCTAAAAAGGCTAAAGTCCTAGTGGAAGGCCTAAATACAGTAAAGCGTCATACTAAACCTTCACAAAACATGCCACAAGGTGGTATTGTTGTGAAAGAAGCTTTAATGCATTCAGCTAAAGTAATGTTGGTTTGCCCAGCATGCGATAAAGCAACACGCATTAAAAAATCTCCTCTTGCAAATGGAGTTATGGCTCGTACTTGCAAAAAATGTGGAGAAATTATCGATAAAGACAAATAATCACGCAGAAAGGAGGTAACTACACTTGTCCAGAATGAAAGATAAATATAATGATGAAGTAGCAAAAGGACTCATGGAGAAATTTGGCTACAAAAATATTATGGAAATCCCTAAGATTGAAAAAGTGGTAATAAATATGGGTGTCGGTGAAGCAGTCAGTAACCCTAAGATTTTGGATGTTGCAGTGAATGACATGATGACAATTGCTGGTCAAAAGCCAGTGGTAACACGTGCTAAAAAATCAATCGCAGCATTTAAAATCCGTGAAGGTATGCCAATCGGTGCTAAGGTTACCCTGCGTGGAGAACGGATGTACCAGTTTTTAGATAAATTGTTAAACATTGCGTTACCACGTGTGCGTGACTTTCGTGGCGTAAGCCCTAAATCTTTTGATGGTCGTGGTAATTATACTATGGGCATTAAAGAACAATTAATTTTCCCAGAAATCGAATATGATAAAATTGATAAAATTCGCGGTATGGATATCATTATTGTAACCACTGCGAAAACGGATGAAGAAGCACGTGAACTGTTGAAGCTTATGGGCATGCCGTTCAGTGCGTAAAGAGGAGGGACACTCGTGGCCAAAAAAGCAATGATTGAAAAATGGAAGCTGGAGCCTAAGTTTAGCGTACGAAAGTACAATAGATGTAAGGTCTGCGGTCGTCCGCATGGTTATTTGCGTAAGTTTGAAATGTGCCGTATTTGCTTTAGGGAATTGAGCTATAAAGGTGTCATTCCTGGTATAACTAAGGCTAGTTGGTAGATTAACACAGGAAGGAGGTTATGTTTAAATGGTAATGACCGATCCAGTTGCAGATATGCTTACTCGTATTCGTAATGCAAACTCGGTTTATCATGATAAAGTAGAGATTCCAGCTTCAAAAATTAAGCAAGCAATTGCTCAAGTATTGAAAGCAGAGGGCTTTATCAAGGATTTTGAGATAATCAAAGACGATAAACAAGGAATGCTAAGAGCAAGCTTAAAATATGGTCCTAATCGTGAGAAAGTAATCACTGGTATAAAGCGTATTTCCAAACCTGGACTACGTGTTTATGTAAAAAGCGAGCAAATGCCTCGTGTACTTGGTGGACTTGGTATTGCAATTATTTCAACATCAAAAGGTATCATGACAGACAAACAAGCGCGTCGTGATGGACTTGGTGGCGAAGTACTCGCATTCGTCTGGTAATTTTTTAGTTAAGGAGGTGCACATATGTCAAGAATTGGTAGAATGCCAATTGCTGTTCCTGCAGATGTAACAATTACAATTGATGACAGCAATTTGGTATCTGTAAAAGGACCGAAAGGCGAATTGACTCGTGCCATTCATAAAGATATGATATTGACATTGGAAGATAATGTTCTTGTTGTAACAAGACCTTCCGATGAAAAAGAACATAGATCTTTGCATGGATTAACTCGTACTTTATTGTCCAATATGGTTGAAGGCGTTACTAAAGGTTTTACAAAAACCCTTGAAATTGTCGGCGTTGGTTTCAGAGCGGCAAAAGTAAATGGTAAACTTGCCTTGACCTTAGGATTTTCTCATCCACTAGAAATCGAGCCACCTGTAGGCATGGGAATTGATGTTCCTGCTCCTAACCGGATTATCGTTTCTGGTATTAGTAAAGAAGATGTTGGTGCATTAGCAGCTAAAATCCGTAAATACCGTGAACCAGAGCCTTATAAAGGTAAAGGTGTTCGTTATGAAGGTGAAGTTGTACGTCGTAAAGCTGGTAAAGCTGGCGGTAAAGGCAAGAAGTAAGATTTTAAGCGGAAGGAGTGACCACTTTGATTCGTAAAGGAATTAAAAATAAAGCTAGACTAAAACGCCATTTGCGTGTGCGTAAAGGCGTATCAGGTACTGCTGCAAGACCACGCTTGAATGTATTTCGCAGCCTAAGTCATATTTATGCGCAAATCATTGATGATGTTACTGGTACTACATTAGTGGCAGCTAGCACCATGGATAAAGATTTAAGCATAGCAAATGAGTATGGCGGTAATATCGCAGCAGCTAAAGTTGTAGGTGCAGCAGTTGCTACCCGTGCATTAGCTAAAGGTATTAGCAAAGTGGTATTTGACCGTGGTGGTTATATCTATCATGGTAGAGTAGCAGCTTTGGCCCAGGCAGCACGTGAAGCAGGGCTGGAATTTTAAGCAAAAGGAGGTAAGTGAATGTCCAAGATGATTGATTACACAACTCTCGATTTAAAAGAGAAAGTTGTATTCATAAACCGAGTTGCTAAAGTAGTAAAAGGCGGTCGCCGCTTTTCATTCAGTGCATTGGTAGTTGTCGGTGACGAGAACGGCCATGTTGGCGCTGGACTAGGTAAAGCTGGTGAAGTACCTGAGGCAATCCGTAAAGGTGTTGAAGATGCGAAAAAGAATCTTATCAAAGTTCCTCTAAGAGGCACTACGATTCCTCATCAAATTTTAGGCGTATTTGGCGCTGGAAAAGTATTCATGAAGCCTGCATCTGAAGGTACTGGCGTAATTGCTGGTGGTCCTGTACGTGCGGTACTTGAACTTTCTGGAATTCATGATATATTAACAAAATCCCTTGGTTCAAATAACCCTAACAATATGGTACGCGCTACATTAACTGGTTTGCAACAATTGAAGCGTGCAGAGCAAGTAGCAGCACTTCGTGGTAAAACCGTTCAGCAAATTCTGGGTTAAGGAGGAATTATAATGGCAACACTCAAAGTCACTCTAACCAGAAGCCTGATCGGCAGACCAGAGGATCAAAGAGCTACTGTAAAGGCCCTGGGACTTAAAAAAACAAATTCTTTCGTTATTCAAGATGACACCCCTGTCATTCGTGGCATGGTTCGTAAAGTAGAGCATCTTGTTACTGTTGAAGAAATACAAGACTAATTTGAGAGGAGGTGCTAATAATGAAATTACATGAATTAGCTCCTGCGCCTGGTTCGAGAAAAGTACGTACTCGTGTAGGTCGAGGACTCGGTTCAGGCCTTGGTAAGACATCTGGTAGAGGTCATAAAGGTCAGAATTCCCGTGCTGGTGGCGGTACTCGTGCTGGTTTTGAGGGCGGTCAAATGCCACTTTACCGTAGACTACCAAAACGTGGTTTTCATAACAAGTTTGCTAAAGAGTATGCAGAAGTAAATATTTCAGAACTTAATCGTTTTGAAGCAGGCTCTGTAGTTGACCCAGTGGCTTTAATTGAAGCTGGGGTACTCAAAAATGTTCGTGATGGCGTACGTATACTAGGCAACGGCGAAATTACTAAATCACTTAGCGTAATTGCGAATGGCTTTACCAAGTCAGCACAGGAAAAAATTATTGCTGCTGGCGGAAAAGTCGAGGTGGTCTAAGTGCTTTCAGCTCTGTCAAATATACTAAAGATAACTGAGCTTAGACAAAAGGTAGTTTTTACGCTAGCCATGTTTTTAGTATTTAGAGCCGGTACTCACATTCCAGTCCCTGGAGTTGATGTTTCGGTTATTGAACAAATGTTTACCAGTGGCAATCTTTTTGGTTTACTGGATTTGTTCTCAGGTGGAGCATTGAGCAAGTTTTCAGTGTTTGCAATGAGTATTACACCATATATTAATGCTTCAATTATAATGCAACTTTTAACTGTAGTTGTACCTAAGTTTGAACAGTGGGCTAAAGAAGGCGAAGAAGGCCGTAAAAAGATAACACAAATTACTCGCTACGGCACTGTGCTACTAGGTTTTGTTCAGGCAATTGGTATGGCAATCGGTCTTAAAGCAGCAATTATTAATCCAGGCATCGGTTCAATTCTCATGATTGCATTAACACTTACTGCGGGAACTACCTTCCTAATGTGGCTGGGTGAGCAAATAACAGAAAAAGGTATTGGTAACGGCATTTCGCTAATTATCTTTGCTGGTATAGTATCAGCAATACCTGGTGGTATAAGTGTGATTTATCAATATCTCGCAGCAGGTACCATTAACTTCTTCAATCTATTTTTATTCTTTGTCATTGGCATAATTATGATTGTCTTTGTAATTGCCATATCACAAGGTCAACGTAGAATTCCAGTTCAATATGCTAAACGAGTAGTTGGTCGTAAGACTTATGGTGGCCATTCTACCCATATTCCGCTGAAAGTTAATCAAGCGGGAGTAATACCAATAATCTTTGCGTCATCTGTGCTGATGTTTCCAGTAACCATTGCCCAGTTTATAAATATCCCCTGGGTACAGACTATGGCAGGCTGGTTTGCGTGGGGTACACCGCTACAAACAACGTTGTATGCGCTGCTCATTATCTTCTTCACGTATTTCTATACTGCGGTTACTTTGAACATATCGGATATGGCAGAGAATATGAAAAAATACGGTGGATTTATTCCAGGACTGCGCCCGGGTAAACCGACTGCTGATTATTTGGATAGAGTCATGACCAGAATTACCCTTGCAGGTTCCATATTTCTTGCACTAATTGCCATACTGCCTAACTTTATTGCAGCTGTGACAAATATCCCCGGGGTTTATTTTGGTGGCACCGCCCTTTTAATTGTGGTAGGCGTGGCACTTGATACAATGAAACAAATAGAGGCGCTGGTACTTATGCGTCACTATCAAGGTTTCATGAAATAGTAGGGAGGTGGCTTTCGCAATGTACATCCTGTTAATGGGACCGCCTGGGGCTGGTAAAGGTACACAGGCGGCTGAACTAGTTGCAGAGTTTCATATCCCTCATATTTCAACTGGTGATATGTTTCGGGCAGCTGTTAAAGAAGGAACAGAACTTGGCAAGCAAGCAAAAGCTTGTATGGACGCTGGGCAACTCGTTCCTGATAATATAACTATCGGAATCGTAAAAGAAAGACTAGCGAAACCTGATTGTCAGAAAGGCTTCATTCTAGATGGGTTTCCTCGTACTACTGAGCAAGCTAATTCCTTAGATGGTACACTGGCGGAACTTGGAATGAAACTTGATCGCGTTATTAACATTACTGTTCCTTTTGAAGATTTGGTTGGTCGCATGACAGGACGTCGCATCTGCAAAGGATGCGGAGCAACTTTTCATGTAGCATTTAATCCTTCTTCTCAAGGTAGTAATTGTGATAAATGCGATGGAGAACTATATCAGCGTGCTGATGATACGGAAGAAACGGTTACAAAACGTTTAACCGTATATAGTGAACAGACAAAACCACTGATTGATTACTATCAAGATCAAGGTCTTTATAGTGAAATTGATGGTCGTCAGTCCATTGAAATCGTATTTTCTGATATAGTAGCTAGCCTGAGGGGCAAATAGGTATGATCATACTTAAATCAGAGCGGGAAATAAACTACCTGCGTGATGCTGGTAAAATAGTAGCTGAGACTCATGTAGAAGTGAAGAAAGCTGTTAAACCTGGTGTCACAACGCTGGATCTGGATGAAATTGCCGAAGAATATATAAAGAGCCGTGGTGCTATCCCTGCTTTTAAGGGATATCACGGCTTTACTGGAAATATCTGTGCTTCTATAAATGAAGAAGTCGTACATGGTATTCCAGGACTAAAAAAGTTAAAAAATGGGGATAATATTAGTATTGACATTGGCGCGGTAATTAATGGATACAATGGTGATGCTGCGATAACGGTTCCGGTTGGTGAGGTCGATGCTGAAGTACAGAAACTTTTGGATGTAACAGAAGAATCTTTATATAAGGGTATTGAACAAGCTATTGTTGGTAATCGTTTGAGTGACATTTCCCATGCTGTCCAGCTTCACGTCGAGCAACATGGTTTTGGTGTAGTACGTGATTATGTTGGGCATGGTATTGGTCGGAGTATGCATGAAGATCCACAGGTGCCTAATTTTGGCAGTCCTGGCCGTGGTCCACGATTAAAAGCTGGTATGACTTTGGCAATAGAGCCGATGGTTAATCTGGGCACATATGAAGTTAAGACACTTGACGACGGTTGGACAGTTGTAACTCTTGACGGCAAGCGCTCAGCGCATTTTGAACATTCCATTGCCATCACTGACGGTAAGCCGGAGATTCTAACTAAGTTATAGGAGGCAGCTCTGGTGTCAGTAGTGAAGATAGAAAATGGTCAACTTGTTACTAGTAATGCTGGACGTGATCAAACTAATGTGTATTTGGTAATTGGAACTTTGAAGAATAACTATCTTTTGCTGGTAAACGGCAGGGATCGAAAAATAAAAAATCCTAAACAAAAAAACATTAGGCATGTCAATGTTCTTGCACCTATTGCCCAAGGAATGGCGGAAAAAATTCAAGCTGGTTTTAACATAACAGATGAAGAAATCCGACAAGCCATAAAGGTTTTATACAAACCAGATAATCTGTGAAAAGCGGACTAGGAGGGATGTCTCGTGTCCAAACAAGATGCAATTGAGGTTGAAGGTACGGTTCTCGAAGCCTTGCCTAATGCTATGTTCCAGGTTAAGCTGGAAAACGAGCATGTCGTACTGGCGCATGTATCAGGTAAGATACGCATGAATTTTATACGAATTTTGCCTGGAGATAAAGTAACTGTAGAACTTACGCCTTATGACTTAAAGCGCGGCCGTATTACCTACCGTTTCAAATAGCGGATTCGTAAAGAAGTTGGCTTTCGATGTAACGTTGATTGCGCGAGTTCGTGAATATATGAAAAGGAGGACTGGCAAATGAAAGTAAGAGCGTCGGTCAAGACCATTTGTGAAAAATGTAAGGTTATCAAACGCAATGGACATGTAATGGTGATTTGCGAAAATCCTAAACATAAACAAAAGCAAGGATAGGAGGTGTACTATACATGGCACGTATTGCCGGAGTAGATTTACCACGTGATAAAAGAATTGAAATCGCTTTAACATATATTTTTGGTATTGGTCTTACGACTTCCAAAGAAATCATCGCGACTACTGGGATTAGTCCTGATACACGCACTCGTGATTTAACAGAAGAAGAAGTTGTAAAACTACGTGAGGCTATTGATAAAAATTATAGAGTGGAAGGCGACCTACGTCGTGAACAGTCACTCAACATTAAACGTCTAATCGAAATCGGTTGCTATCGTGGTAAGCGTCATCGTATGGGTCTTCCTGTACGCGGTCAACGCACAAAAACGAATGCCCGTACTCGCAAAGGACCTAAGAGAACCGTTGGGGCGAAAAAGAAGAAGTAATAAAGGAGGGATAAAGATTGGTTGCTAAGAAAGTTATTAGACCTAAAAGAAAAGAACGTAAAAATATTGAACATGGTCAAGCACATATTCGTTCTACTTTTAACAACACTATTGTAACGATTACTGATACAAAAGGTAATGCTCTTTCATGGGCTAGTGCTGGCGGACTTGGTTTCAGAGGTTCTCGTAAGAGTACTCCTTTTGCTGCACAAATGGCAGCAGAAACAGCTGCAAAAGCGGCAATGGAACATGGTCTTAAACATGTAGAAGTATTTGTAAAAGGACCTGGATCAGGCCGGGAAGCAGCCATTAGATCACTGCAAGCATCTGGATTGGAAGTAAGTTCCATCAAAGATTGCACACCAGTACCTCATAATGGATGTCGCCCACCTAAGCGTAGAAGAGTTTAAAAAGTTTCGGGAGGTGTTAAATATAAATGGCTAAATATACAGGACCTGTTTGTCGCTTATGCCGTCGTGAAGGCGTAAAATTATATCTTAAAGGCGAAAGATGCTATACTGATAAATGCTCATTTGCTAAACGTGCTTTTGCACCTGGTCAACATGGACAAGGACAAACTCGTAAAAAAGTTTCCGAGTATGGTGTTCAACTTCGTGAAAAACAAAAAACACGTCGCGTGTATGGCATCTTAGAAGGCCAATTCCGTGGCTATTTTGGGAAAGCTGATCGTCAAAAAGGTATTACTGGTGAGAACTTACTAGTACTACTAGAAAGAAGATTAGATAATGTGGTGTTCCGTCTTGGTTTTGCGGCAAGCCGCTCACAAGCTAGACAATTAGTTCGTCACAGACATTTCCTTGTCAATGGTAAAAGAGTAGATATTCCATCTTATCTATTGAAAGCAGATGATGTTAT
Organism: Sporomusaceae bacterium; assembly: GCA_027492445.1. Lineage (GTDB taxonomy): Bacteria > Bacillota > Negativicutes > DSM-13327 > DSM-13327 > CTSoil-075. Next base: position 32,036 of record JAPUES010000249.1, read on the forward strand.
TTCTGTACGTGAATCTAGCAAAGAATCACCGTTACTAAAAGAAATTGCAGAAAACTTTGCAAGTAAAACTCTTCCATCCTGGTTAGAAAGATCAGCAGAAGAGATGATGAGTGGTAAAGTATTGCGCTACCCCACCCGTGAGGAAATTGATACTCCAGTTCAAGAACACTTCATTGTTGAATTGTACTCTAGATAATCATTAACATGTAATCCTAATGTATGCCCTCGCCGTGGGTATGGCGTAACGTAATAGTGCGCAAAGAGGAGGGTTTTTCCCAATGATCGAAATCGAAAAACCGAAGATTGAGATAGTGGAAATTAGTGAAAACAATCGTTATGGTAAATTTGTATGTGAGCCCCTTGATCGTGGTTATGGTACTACGCTAGGTAACAGTTTGCGTCGTATCTTATTATCCTCCCTTACAGGGGCTGCCATTACATCGATTAAAATTGACGGTGTTCTTCATGAGTTTTCTACCATTCCTGGTGTTCGGGAAGACGTTACGGACATTATTTTGAATTTGAAAACATTGTGCTTAAAAATGCATACCGATGAACCAAAAGTATTACGGATTGAAGCTCTTACAGAAGGTGAAGTCACCGCAGGTGATATCATTACCGATTCTGACATTGAGATTCTAAATCCAGAATTACATTTGGCGACAGTGGATGCTAGCGGATCACTGAAAATGGAATTAACCGTAGAACGCGGTCGGGGTTATGTTCCTGCTGATAAGAACAAAAAACCTGATCATGTAATTGGTGTTATTCCTATTGATTCCATTTTTTCTCCTATTCAACGAGTTAATTATCAAATCACCGACACCCGTGTAGGCAATGTCACTGATTATGATAAATTAACCCTTGAAGTATGGACGGATGGTAGTTTGCGCCCTGAAGAAGCAGTTAGTAAATCTGCTAGTATTATGGTAGCACATTTGAAACTGTTTCAGAATTTGGCAGGCATTCTTCCTGAAGAAGAAATTGCTGATGGAACCTTTACAGAAGTTGTAGAAGATAGCAACGCTAAAATAATGGATATGACGATTGAAGATCTTGATCTTTCCGTACGTTCCTATAATTGTTTGAAGCGAGCTGGAATCAATAATGTATCTGAATTAGTACAAAAATCCGAAGATGATATGATGAAGGTTCGTAACCTTGGTCGTAAATCAATGGAAGAAGTAAAGAAAAAACTTATCGAACTAAGCCTAGGGCTTAGTGAAGATGAAGAGTAAGGGGAGGGAAGAAAATGGGCTATAGAAAGTTAGGACGGGACTCTAGCGCACGTAAAGCGTTGTTCCGCAGCATTTTAACTTCCTTCTTTGCATACGAGCGTATTGAGACAACAGAAGCAAAAGCTAAAGAAATCAACGGCCTTGCCGAAAAATTGATTACCTTAGCTAAGCGCGGTGATTTACATGCTCGCCGCCAAGTGTTATCATACCTCATGGCTGAAGAAGTAGTTACAAAATTGTTTGAAACAATTGCTCCTAAATATGCTGATCGTCAAGGTGGCTATACTCGTATTATGAAACTTGGACCACGTCGTGGCGATGCGGCTCCAATGGTAATATTAGAATTGGTCTAAACTTACAAATGGGCCAGGTGACAAGGGCGCATAACTTGGCCTAGTTGCCTGGTTATTGTGGTATATAGGGAAAAAGGCGGCCTTTATAGGTCGCCTTTATTTCTACTGCTTAAAGGAGTACATATGGAAACATTTATTACTGTGAAAGATATGTGCCATTCTTATACTGCTCATGATAGCACACAAGTAGTGGCACTTGATCATATAAATCTATCAATTTATAAGGGTGAATTTGTAGCAATTATTGGTGCTAATGGCTCTGGTAAATCCACCTTAGCCAAGCATTTTAATGCCCTTTTATTACCAAGTAGTGGTCAGTGCTTAGTCAAAGGCTTTGACACTTCTGACCTTTCTAATATTTGGCCTGTAAGACAAGTAGTAGGAATGGTTTTTCAAAATCCAGACAACCAAATCGTAGCTACTGTCGTAGAAGAAGATGTAGCTTTTGGTCCAGAAAATCTAGGAATAGAACCTACAGAAATTAAATTACGCGTAGCTGAATCCTTAAAAGTAGTAAATATGGAAGACTATCGACATCATAGCCCTCATTTGCTATCGGGTGGACAAAAACAACGAGTTGCAATCGCTGGCGTGTTAGCCATGCACTCTGATTGCCTGGTCCTCGATGAACCTACTGCCATGTTAGACCCTAAAGGACGGCAGGAAGTATTGTCTACCGTATGTAATTTGCACAAAGAAAAGAAGATTACCGTTGTCTATATTACGCACTTTATGGAAGAAGCAGTAGTAGCGGATCGGGTAATTGTAATGAATAATGGCAAAGTTATGATGGAAGGTCTGCCTAGTGAAATCTTTAGCCAAGTAACTCTATTAAAAGAATTAGGGCTTGATGTACCTGTGGCTGCAGAAATGGCCTATCGGCTAAAAGAACATAATATTAATCTGCCAGAAAAAATTATTACGGATGAAGAACTGGTGGTGAATTTGTGTCCATAATATTAAAAGATATCTCATATATATATATGGCAAAAACACCCTATGAAAAGGTAGCCATTAAAAATATTACGATGGAAATCAAACAAGGTGAATTTGTTGGTATCATTGGTCATACTGGGTCAGGTAAATCTACATTGCTGCAACATTTAAATGGCTTACTAAAACCTACAATGGGGCAAGTAACAGTAGAAGGCCAAGATATAAATTCCAAAGGTGAAGGGGCTCGCCTGGGAAGGCAAAGGGTGGGGATGGTATTTCAATACCCTGAGCATCAATTATTCGAGGAAACAGTCTACGAGGATATCGCCTTTGGTCCTCGCAATATGGGTTTTGAAGAAGCTGAAGTAGACCGTCGCGTAAAAAAAGCAATGAATTTTGTTGGTCTAGATTATGAGCAGTTTACTAATCGTTCCCCCCTGCAGCTCAGCGGCGGGCAAATGCGGCGCGTGGCCATTGCTGGAGTGATTGCCTTAGAGCCTGCTTATTTAATATTAGATGAACCATCCGCTGGTCTTGATCCTAGAGGCCGGGATGAAATTTTTGGGCAGATTATTAAGCTATATGAGAATACGGACATTACTGTAATATTAGTATCGCATAATATGGAAGACATCGCTCGCATGGTAAACCGCCTCATTGTTATGAATGGGGGAGAAGTTAGCTTAGATGGTACACCAGCAGATATTTTTCGCAACTGTCAGGCACAGCTAAAACAAGCAGGAGTAGATGTTCCCCCTCTTACCTTACTTATGAATAAATTCAATCAGAGCGGTTTAGCCGTTGATGAGACGGTTGTGTCAATGGATGCTGCAGTCGACAGTGTGCTTACAGCAGTAAGGAGACGATAAAATGCTTGCAGATATTATGCTTGGACAATATTTTCCAGGAAGTTCGATTATACATCAATTGGACCCTCGTACTAAGATTATTAGTACCATACTGTTTATTAGCAGTGTTTTTTTAGCGGAAAGTTATCAGGCTTATGGCGTAGTCGCTGCTTTTATCGCTATGATTTTAGCTTTGGCGGGAATACCTTTGATTATGATTTTGCGCTCGTTAAAGCCACTCTGGTTTATTATTATCTTGACCTTATTCATTCATATCTTTACCACACCAGGAACGGTTGTATATAATATTGGGGTATTAACGGTGACCAAAGAGGGCTTACGACAAGGGGCAATGATGTCACTTCGTCTTATCTTCTTAATCATAGTTTCTTCCGTGCTAACCTTTACTACTTCTCCTGTAACCCTCACAGATGGCATAGAAAGACTACTACGACCATTTAAGAAAATTGGAGTACCTGCCCATGAACTGGCCATGATGATGACCATTGCTCTGCGTTTTATTCCAACCTTGTTGGAAGAAACGGATCGAATTATGAAAGCGCAAATGGCAAGAGGGGCTGATTTTACATCGGGCAATATTATAAGGCGTGCTCGCAATATGATTCCCTTATTAATCCCCTTGTTTATTAGTGCTTTTCGCCGAGCGGATGAGCTCGCAACCGCCATGGAAGCAAGATGCTATCGCGGTGGAGATTATCGCACTCGCATGAAAGAACTAAAAATTAAAGGGAAAGATTGGCTAGCATATGGCGTACTATTAGTATTTATAGGAGCGTTGATTGTAGTACGCTTAATCGAAAATAAAACTTTTTAGATAGACTCAGGAGGTTATTATGACGATGGAACATCCTGATTATGCTGTTGAAAAGAAGCACCTAGATAGCACAATTGAGGAAATGAAGACAATCATATCTTCTCTCGAAACAGATATTGATAAACGTGGTCAGCAAATACGGCTATCATTAGAATATAAGGATCAAGTCAGTTCTTATGTACATTCCATGATGAAAAATGATAATATTGAAAAAATCTTTGATATTGAGGGTGCGATAGACAATCCCTACTTTGGTAGGGTGGACTTTCGTGAAGATGATACGGAAGGCTATGAAAAATTTTATATCGGGCGAGTTAAAATTAATAGATTAGAGATTACAGGCGTAGAGGATATTCTAGTCTTTGATTGGCGTGATCCGGTGGCGACAATCTTTTATGAGTGTCAAGATGGACGGGCTAGTTATGATGTCCTCGGCCGTTATTACTATCATGGTGATGTTAATTTAAAAAGACAATATAAAATTAGTAAGGGAATATTGGAAAAAATATCCGATGATTATATTATCGATCAACTGCTAGCAAGGCAAAAAGAAAAGCTTATTGCCGATCCCTTTCTCACAGAACGACTGCTGCAGGGAACGGGTAATAAATTAAAAGATATTGTGACGTCCATTCGGGCAGAGCAAAATAAAATCATTCGTGAAACTCTGCATCAAGTGATTATTATTCAAGGTGTTGCAGGTTCAGGTAAAAGCACCATTGGCCTTCATCGCCTGTCCTACCTTCTATATAACGAAAAATTAGACCCACAGAAAATGATGGTCATTGCACCTAATAAAATATTTTTAGATTATATTTGTGAGCTGCTTCCTGAAATCGATGCTGACGATGTGAAACAATTCACTTTTTTTGATTTAGTAACTAGGATTACAGAAAGAGAATTTTCTCTTCATAAAGATGAGAAAGCCAACTTATTTCTTGAGTATCAGGAAAAAGATCTGCGTCGGGAGCAGCTAAGTGCAGTGGACCAATTAAAGGGGTCTTTAGAATTTAGGAAAGTACTAGATGCCTATATCACAAAAAAAATAGAAAAGTTTTGTCTTAAGCTCAAAGAAATAAAACTTTTTGATGGGCAGCTAGTGATTACGAAAGAACATCAGCTTGAGAAAATCATGGAAAGCCAGCATCACTCTATCTCCTATAATGAGCGTATGAAAGCCTTCATAGGATATATTACATTTCGCGTGAGAAACTTTCTAGAAGTCTTAGAAGCAAGGCAAAAGCAGGCAACGGGCAGTACGGATAAAATTTTTCAGAAATATAGCAGTCAGGCAGCAGAATTTCTAGGACGCTATTTTAAGGAATGGCTTATTAGTGATGTTTTCCTTGCCTATCAGGAAGTCTTTCGGGATAAAAGTATTTTTAAGAGCATTAAAAATAAAAAGCTAGATTTGCCCTTTATCGCTGCCTACTCTTTAGACATTTTAGACAATGGCAAGGTAGAAAGAGAAGACCTTGCTCCTCTTTGTTATCTGAAAAATTTACTCGATGGCTTCCACCATATTGAAAAATTTGAACATATCGTAGTCGATGAAGCCCAAGATTTAAATGCGCTAGAATTTACCGTACTGCGTTTATTATCAAAAAACAGTTCGTTTACCATCATGGGAGATATATCGCAAGGTATTACTGCTTATCGCAGTATTGCTAGTTGGCAGGTATTGATGAAAGACATCTTTTTTGATGTTAAATCCATCTACCGGGAAGTAAACTATAGCTATCGCTCTGCCCGGGAAATTGTAGAATGTTTTAATAAAGTAATGCCGAGGGAACATTCACGAGCCATTCCAGTGTATGAAATTGGTCATAAGCCCATCATACAGCAGGTTATGAATAGCTTAGAAGGGCTCTTAGCCATCGTCGAAGTTATTAAAAAGTTTGAAAGTCAAGAATGTAGATCCATTGGTATTATTACAAAGCTTCCTAAAGAAAGCCTTATGATTTATAACGCCTTACACCAGCAGTCCTTTTCCATTGGCAAGATAAATTTGATTACGGAAGAAACCATTACTTATAAAGGTGGTATTTCCGTACTGCCCATAACACTTGCCAAAGGGTTAGAATTTGATGGGGTTATTATTTGGAATGCCTCTGATAAGGATTTCAAAAACAACAATTTTGATGCCAAATTATTATATGTGGCCTTATCTAGAGCCCTATATTATTTACATATACTACATCGTGGCAATGTCACGCCACTTTTGAGGTGAAGCACATGCGTAATATTAAGTTGACCGTTGCCTATGAAGGAACGGCCTATAATGGCTTTCAGCGGCAAATGAATGGCATTGGGATACAAGAAATCTTAGAGGTAAAGCTAGCAAAGGTATTTGGTCATCCTTTAAAAATGTATGGGGCAGGACGAACGGATGCAGGCGTACATGCCTATGGACAAGTGGTAAATTTTAAAACCACTGGCACAATACCTGTAGAGCGAATCCCTGCAGCCTCTAGGTGCTTGTTGCCCCATGATATTGTTGTTACCAAAGCGGAAGAAGTCAGTGACGAATTCCATGCACAATTTGCGGCAAAGAGTAAAATCTATATCTATAAATTATATCTACAAAAAACGCCAAACCCATTCTTACGAAATTATGCCTGGCATATTGTGAAGGAGTTAGATGTAAAAGCTCTACAAGAAGCAGCGCAGATGATTGTAGGCACACATGACTTTTCGGCTTTTCGTGCCGCTGGGGGAGCTGCTATGAACCCTGTACGCACCATTATGTCTGTAGATTGTCAGTCTGCTGATGATATATTGGAGATTTCCTATTGGGGAACAGGTTTTTTATATCATATGGTGAGAAACTTAACAGGTACATTACTGGAAGTAGGGATTGGTCGCCGCAGTAGTAAAGATTTTAAAACCATCCTAGAAGGGCGAGACCGGGCGAAAGCTGGGATTACCGCACCAGCCCATGGATTATATCTTGCAGAAGTAAAATATTAAAGCAGGTAGATTTTCCAATTATACAAAAAAAAACAAGTTTCTCTGTCAATACTTCTTGACATTGACAAGCTAATTTAATACAATGTTTCTATGAGATTTATGCCATGACTTCCGTTAGCCCCGGAATCTCAAGGATACAAAATCAATTTTTCTGTAATGTTGTGACAAGGAGGTAAACGCATGAAATCATTTATGGCAAATGCTGCCACAGTAGAACGTAAGTGGTATGTTGTAGATGCAGAAGGTAAAACTTTAGGTAGATTAGCTGCTGAAGTAGCAAAAGTACTTCGTGGCAAGAATAAACCGACTTTTACTCCGCATGTTGATACAGGTGATCATGTTATCGTTATCAATGCTGCTAAAGTAGCATTAACTGGTAAAAAATTAGTACAAAAAACTTATTTCCGTCATTCTGGTTATCCAGGTGGAACTACATTTACTCCTGCGGGACAAATGTTAGAAAACAAACCGGAAAGAGTTATTGAACTAGCTGTTCGAGGTATGTTACCAAAGAATAGCCTAGGTCGCCAAATGTATCGCAAACTACAAGTGTATCGTGGTGCTGAGCATCCACATGCTGCACAATTACCTGAAGTATTAGAAATTAACGTAAGATAATCCGGAAAGGAGGAACATATTATGGCATTGGTTAGTTACTACGGTACAGGCCGCAGAAAAACCTCGGTTGCCAGAGTTCGTCTGGTTCCGGGTGAAGGCAATGTTCTTGTCAACGGCCGTTCTTTACCAGAATATTTTGGCCGCAAAACATTAGAACTTATTGTGAAACAACCCCTTAATTTGACAGAAACTCTTGGCAAATACGATGTGTTGATTAAAGTGGAGGGCGGCGGTCCTTCAGGTCAAGCTGGCGCAGTTCGTCACGGTATTTCTCGTGCACTACTTCTTGTAGATGCTGAGTACCGTCCGTCTTTGAAAAAAGCTGGATTCCTTACTCGCGATCCTAGAGAAAAAGAGCGTCGTAAATACGGTCTTAAAAAAGCGCGTAAAGCTTCTCAGTTCTCAAAGCGTTAATATTACATCATACAAAATCCAGAAAGAATTTTTCTTTCTGGATTTTTTATACCTTTTAAATTATACTTTATTGCCTTTGGTAGCAGGAATAATAGAGAAAATGTATAATTATAAATAGAGAAAAATAAAGAATGGAAGGGGTTTATTTATGAGAAAATTGGTAGCTATGCTCGTATTTTCCTTACTAATCGTTATTTCCAGTGTGGCTTTTGCTAATTTAAGAGAAAATAAAGAAAATATGCAAGCCCAATATGGAGAATACCGCTTGGTAATTGATACGGATAATCAGTTGTGGACAAGAGCCGATTGGGAAGAAAAAGGCTATAAAAAAGCTAAGGCAAATGCTTTTATGCATTCCTTCAGTCGACAAGGTGTACATATGCAAATGGAAGTTATGTATGATGGTACGAAACCAGACTCCTTAGTGCAATCACAACGATTTACACCTGATATGGCAATTAAAGTAAAAGATTTTAAGCTTTATTTCCCTGAGGTATACGAACTCATGAAAGCACCAAAGGCTCAATTTTTTGCTTCAAAGAAATCCATAACGAAAAATTTCCAAGAACATGAATCTCCTGTATCTATGGGGATGATTAATAAAGAATTAATCAAACAAAAAGGTAACTTTTACTATGAAGTGCTAGCCTTTAATATTCAAGATGAGGGACGCTTGATTAAGGAAATCGAATTCATCAATGAAGATACATACATTAAAGAATTCACAATTGAACGTCATTATCGTACTGGGGTAAATGATGCAATGAATTCAAGTAATCCAGATTGGAAAATTATAAAAAATTATTTTTAAAGTAAAAAGAGGCCAAACGGCCTCTTTTTTTTATTATATATAAAAGTATAAGTTTATAGAATGTCTTATTTCTTTTTGAGCGGGCCAGGTTCATGTTATTAACGCTCCACCATTAGCATTTGACTTCCGCTTATAATAACATGAACCCGTCCCTTGGGCTTTATAAAGGACGCGTAGCGTTTTTTAATGTGCCAAGATAATTGGCACTAATTTTGTTTCTTCTGCTAACTGGGGGCCAATAAAGCCTTGCTTAGACATTACGGATAATACAATTGCTTGCCTTT